>NZ_SOGK01000029.1:0-13329 GCF_004564305.1 Cryobacterium sp. TMT3-29-2 | reverse complement strand
GGCCGCCGCGGCGGCTGTGGCGGCCGTGGCGGTAGCGGAGCGGCCCGCGGCGCTCCCTGCCGCCTAGCGGCCGCGGAGCCGTGCCGCCCTCGTGCCGAGAGTGACCCGCGGAACGGGCACGCTCGACCGGAACGGGTACACCGAGGCATGTGGGGCGTCTGCTGTGGCAATCGTGCAGGTTCCGGGCATGTGGGGCCGGATGCTTGTGGCTCGCGACAGCCGATGCGCCCCCGGGGCCACCGGTGGCTAGCATCTCAGGATGCATATGCTCTGGCGCACCCTCCTGCATTCTGTTCTGTCCCGCTTCGGGCCGCGCCTCGGCCACTACGACGTGGCCGGCACCCGGTTCGTCACTCTGCCGACCGATCAGGACATCCTGCGGCATATGAACAACGGCGTGTACCTGTCGATCATGGACATCGCCCGCTTCGACATGCTGCACCGCACCGGTATCTGGGCCATCTTCCAGAAGCGCGGCTGGTACCCGGTGGTGGTGTCGGAGACGATCAGTTTTCGCAAGTCGCTGACCCTCGGCCAGAAATTCACGGTGGAGTCGCGCATTCTGGGCTTCGACGCGAAGGCCGTCTACGTCGAACAGCGGTTCGTGCGGCCGGACGCCGACGGCATCCCGGAGATCTACGCGCAGGGGTTCATCCGCGGCCGGTTCCTCAAGCGCAGCGGAGGAGTCGTCGGGATCGATGAGCTCGTCGACGCCGTGGGCGCGGTGCCCGACGACGTGACCGTGCCGGCCTGGCTGCTGGACTGGAGCACGGATGTCGCCATGCCCGCCACCCGCGCCGCCGCCCCCAGTCACTGGAGCTGAGCGGGCGCCGCGCGAAATCCAACCGCCGCGTCTTGTGGGTCCGATGCCCTGCGGCAAGTCCGCCCCAGCCCGAACGAATTCGGCTGCGGCTCTGACCCTCCCGAGTCTTCCGGGAGCGGCCCCGCTAGGTGGTGGGCTCGGTGGCCTTCTTCGGTGGGATCAGCTCGCTGTAGTACTCCACGTGCGGCTGGTAGTGGGTCCGGTCGGGCAGGGGCTGGCCCGTGCGCGCCGCAACGAGGCGGTCGAAGTAGTGGTCCCAGAACGGGCCGACTCTGGCGGCCTCCGCGGCGGAGTGCAGGCGCTGGCCGAACGTGAGGGTGGTCATCCCGGCTCCCTCGACGAGGTGCAGGATCACGTGACGAGAGGCGTCGCCTTCACCGATGTCGGCGGTGAACCGCTTCGGCGGGATGCACTTGATGATGCTCACGTACTCCCACTCGGCATCCGGTTCGTCCAGCTTGAACCGCACGGCGCCGGTCTCGGGAGCGCCCGTGTAGGTTCCGATCCAGCCGTGGAGACCGGCGGACCTGCTCACGCTCGCCCACACGTCTTCCTTCGACGCGGTGAAGAGCCGGTCGAGCATGAAGTACAGGCCGTCTTCGCGATAGGCGAGGCGTCCGGTTGGCTTGAATGACATGCGAACCTCCACGGTGAGTGAGGCACGGGCCTCACGACAAAACTATGCCCTTCTCCGGGCCGGGGCCAGCAGCCACGCCCTCCGTCCCGGCCCGCCGCCTACCCCTCGAGCACCGCCATCGCCGCGTTGTGTCCGCCGATTCCGCTGACGCCGCCGCCGCGCCGGGCACCGGCCCCGCAGACCAGGATTCGCGGATGCCGCGTCGCCACCCCCCAGCGCTCGGCCGCGGTGGATCGCGGCTCGTCGTCCTCGAGGAACGGCCACTCCAGCGGGCCGTGGAAGATGTTGCCGCCGGGCAGGTTGAGGGCGTGCTCCAGGTCGAGCGTGGTCTTCGTCTCGATGCAGGGCCGACCCGCGGCATCCGTCAGCAGCAGGGTCTCGATGGGCTCGGCCAGTACGGAATCCAGCGACGCGAGAACGGCGGCCTGGAGCCGGTCGCGCATCTCGTCGTTGTTCTCCTCGGTGAGCCAGCGGTGCGGGGCGTGCAGAGCAAACACCGTGAGGGTCTGCGCGCCGGCGGCGACGAGCTCGGGGGAGAGGATGCTCGGGTCGCTGAGCGAGTGGCAGTAGATCTCGCAGGGCAGCAGCTCGGGGAGGCCGTCGTGGGCCGCCTGATCATAGGCGCTCTCCAACTGGGTCAGCGTCTCGTTGATGTGGAAGGTGCCGCCGAACGCGGCCTCGGGGGAGACGGACGTGTCACGCAGCAGCGGCAGCCGGCGGAGCAGCAGGTTCACCTTGACCTGCGCGCCCTCCGGTTTGGCGCCCGCCCCGGCGCCCGCTCCGGCTTCGGGGCGCACGGATGCCGGCGCGGCCTCGTCGAGGAGGCCTCGCAACACCCACGGGGCCACGTTGGCCAGCACGTGCGCACCCTGAACGACATGCTGGGCTCCGCCGTGCCGGTAGCGCACCTCGCCCTCCGGCGTGACGCCCATGACCTCCGCCTCCGTCACGATCCGGGCGCCGGCCTGCCGGGCGGCCTTCTCCAGCTCGCTGGAGACGGCGCCCATGCCGCCCACCGGCACGTCCCAATCCCCGGTGCCGTTGCCGATGACGTGGTAAAGGAAGCAACGGTTCGCGTCGAGCTCCGGACTGTCCAACGACGTGAAGGTGCCGATCAGGCCGTCGGTGGCGACCACCCCGCGCACGAGGTCGTTCTGGAAGCGATCACGGAGCGCGCCGCCGAGCGGCCGCTCGAAGAACTGCTCCCAGATCACGTCGTCACCGAGCAGGGCCTTCGCCTCGGAGCGCGTGGGCAGCGGTTCGCAGACCGTGGGGAAGAGCGCCCGGGCGGTGCTCTCCGTGTCGCGGTAGAAGGCGTTCCAGGCCGGGAAGTCGGCGGCCGCACCGACCCGGTCGAAGCTGCCGCGGGTGGCCGGCTCGTCACCGCGGTCGACCAGGAGTCCCGAGCGGGTGTCGGCCGGGTCGGGGGTGTACGAGGAGTAGCGGCGGCGTGCCAGCTCGATCTCGAGCCCGAGCTCGTCGATGATCCGCTGCGGCAGCAGGCTGACCAGGTAGGAGTAGCGCGAGAGCCGCGCATCGACGCCGGGGAACGCCTGGGCCGAGATGGCCGCGCCGCCGACCTGCTCCTCCCGCTCGAGCAGGAGCACGCTCTTGCCGGCCAGGGCCAGATAGGCGGCGGCGGTCAGGCCGTTGTGTCCGCCGCCGACGATCACGACATCGTGTGTGGGTTCGCTCATGCACCGACACTACTCATGCGCCGGCCCGGCGGGGTCAGTTCGTGCGTTGGAGTGTGCCGATCTCGTCCCCGCCGTCGTCTTGGATGGTCATGGTCGACCCGTCCACGGTGGCGGTGCTGGCCCCGTTCAGCCAGGTGTCCACGCCCTCGCAGGCCATCAGGGTCGACGCGAACGTGCCGAACTCGATGGTGTCGCCGTTCATCGACCAGGTGCCGACCAGCCGGTTGCAGCCGTCGGTCCCGGTCACGGACTCGTCGTCTTTCAACTCCAGGCCGGGCGTGCCCGTGGCGTCGGGGGTGCCCCAGGTGCCCGTCACGTCCGCGCTGCCGGCACCGGCACCGGCAGCGCATCCGGCCAGACCCAACGCGAGGGCGACGGCGGCGAACGCGAGCAGGGTGATTGGCTTGGGCATGGGTGGGGCTCCGTTCGCGGGTGTCGGCGCGGGTCGCCGGACGCGCCCATTCAACGATCAAAACCGGGGAAGGTCAACCTTTCGCCGGGGCGGCGACCAGGTCCACGGCGCGGGCCAGGGCGTCGCGCACGGCGAGCACGCCCGGCCGTCTGGCGCTGGAGCACCGGGCGGAGGAGAACACGGTGCGCAGCGGGCTCCCGGGCAGTTCGACACCGCGCACCGTGGGCGTCTGCCCGGCCCAGATCAGGTCCGGCAGGATGCCGACGGCGGTGCCCGATTCGATCAGACGGATGTGCGCGATCAGGTCGGCGGTCTCGAACCGCACGTCGGGCTCGAATCCGGCCGACCGGCAGAGCTGGGTTGCCCAGTGCCGCGCGGCGGTGCCCTCCGGCTCCATCACCCAGGGCAGGTCGGCGGCTTCGGCGAGCGACGCGGTCGGGCCGCGGCCGCGGCGCGGGGGTGGAACGGCCAGCCGGAGCGCATCCGTCGCCAGGTTCACCCGGTCGAGATCGGGCCAGCGCGCCCGGGTGTGCCCGGGATACTGCTCGGCGAGCACGAGGTCGAAATCGCGCGCGGAGACCTCGAACAGGCCGCGCTCCGGCTCGCGCTCGGTGACCTCGACCCGCAGCTCGGGGAACTCCTCGGCGAGGAGCGTGAGGGCCCGGGGGATGAGGGCGTGCGCCGCGGACTGGAACAGGGCCACGCGCACGGTGCCGGAGACGGTCGTCAGCGACGCGGTCATCTCCGCCTCCGCCAGTTCCAGCCGCTCGAGCAGGTAGGTCGTGTGCAGCACGAGTACCTCGGCCTGCGGGGTGAGCCGCACCCGGCGCCCGACCTTCTGCAGCAGCGGGACGCCGGCCTCTTTCTCGAGCAGCGAGAGCTGCTGCGACACGGCGGACGGGCTGTAGGCGAGGGCCTCGGCGACCCCGGCCAGGGTGCCGCGGATCTTGAGCTCGCGCAGCAGGCGCAGTCGGCGCACATCCAGCATCCGTCACCCTCCTCGATTGACTCCCTATTGATCATAAATGCTAATCAATATCGATCATAAAGATTCGCTTTTGCTAAAGGAACGAAAACCACACACTGAAATCAGCCGTCCGCCGTGAACGAAAGAACTAGCCTCGTGACCATGACCAACTCCACTCCATCCGTGCAGCACGATTTCAGCGCCGATGTGGTCGCCCTCGTGCAGAAGTGGCTCGCCGACAGCGCCACGATCCCCGCCGACGTGTCGGCCCAGCGCCTCGCCGGCGTGCTGAAAGACCCGAACGGGCTCGACTTCACGGTGGGCTTCGTCGACGGCGTCATGCGCCCGGAGGACCTCATGGTCGCCGGCTACAACCTGGCGAAGGTCGCCCGGCAGGCGCCCGGCTTCCTGCCCTCCTACATGCGCGGGGCCATCGGTCTCGGCGGCGTGCTCGGCCCGGTGCTGCCCTGGGTGGTCATCCCCGCGGCGCGCAAGGTGTTGCGTCAGATGGTCGGGCACCTGGTCGTGGACGCCACGCCCGAGAAGCTCGGCCCGGCGATCGCGCACCTGCGCGAGTCCGGCAACCGGCTCAACATCAACCTTCTCGGCGAGGCCGTGCTCGGGGAGAAGGAGGCGCTGCGCCGCCTTGAGGGGACCCGCTCCCTGCTCGCCCGCGACGACGTGGACTACGTCTCGATCAAGGTCTCCTCTATCGCCAGCCAGCTGTCGATGTGGTCGTTCGACGAGGCCGTCGATCGGGTCGTGGAGCGACTGACCCCGCTGTACGAGCTGGCCGCGGGGGTCTCGACAGGCGGGGCCACCGGAGGAGGCCGGGCCACCGGGGCCAAGTTCATCAACCTCGACATGGAGGAATACCGCGACCTCGACCTCACCATCGCGGTGTTCGAGCGCATCCTCGACCAGCCCCAGCTGCTGCACCTGGAGGCCGGCATCGTGTTGCAGGCCTACCTGCCCGACGCACTCGGGGCGCTGCAGGGGCTGACCCACTGGGCACAGGGTCGCCGGGCCGCGGGCGGAGCGCCGATCAAGGTGCGGGTCGTCAAGGGCGCCAACCTGGCCATGGAGCACGTCGACTCGGCCGTGCACGACTGGCCGCTGGCGACCTATTCCACCAAGCAGGACAGCGACACGAACTACAAGCGCGTGCTCGACTGGGCGTTCACCCCGCAGAACACGGATGCCGTCAAGATCGGCGTCGCCGGTCATAACCTCTTCGACGTGGCGTGGGCCCACCTCCTCGCCACGAAGCGCGGCGTGGACGACCGGGTCGAGTTCGAGATGCTGCTCGGCATGGCCACCAGCCAGGCCGAGGCGGTCCGCAAGGACGTCGGCCGCCTCCTGCTCTACACGCCCGTGGTGAACCCGGCCGAATTCGACGTGGCCATCAGCTACCTGATCCGCCGTCTCGAGGAGAACGCCAGCCAGGACAACTTCATGTCGGCGGTGTTCGAGTTGACGAGTTCCCCGCAGCTCTTCGACCGCGAGAAGGAGCGGTTCCTGGCCTCACTCGACGGCCTCGACCTGGTCGTCCCGCAGCCGAACCGCCGCCAGGACCGCACCCAGGCCGCCCAGCTCGACGCGGCCGACCACGACGGCGGGTTGCCCGGCGGCGGCGACGAATTCGACGACGAGTCCGGGGACGAGTCCGGCATCGGGCTCACCGCGGCCGTGCTCGGGCTCACCCGCGGCTCGATCGCGAGCCTGCCGCACACCGGTTTCCACAACGAACCCGACACGGACCCGTCCCTGCCCGCGAACCGGGACTGGGGCCGTCGCATCCTGAGCCGGGTCGAGACCTCCACGCTCGGCGTGGACGCCATCCGTGACGCCCGGGTCGGTGACCGGGCCGAGCTGGACCGCCTGATCGAGACCGCCGCGGCCAGCGGCGCCGCCTGGGGCCAGCGCACCGGCGCTGAGCGCGCCGCCGTGCTGCACCGGGCCGGCCTCGCGCTCGCCGCGAACCGCGACCGCCTGATCGAGGTGATGGCCGCCGAAACCGGGAAGACCATCGCCGAGGGTGACCCTGAGGTCAGCGAGGCGATCGACTTCGCCCACTACTACGCCGAACGCGCCCGCGACCTCGACGCCGTGCAGGGCGCCATCTTCGTGCCCTCGAAGCTGACCGTGGTCACCCCGCCGTGGAACTTCCCGGTCGCCATCTCGGCCGGCGGCGTTCTCGCCGCCCTCGCCGCCGGCTCCGGCGTCATCGTCAAGCCCGCCAAGCTCGCCCAGCGCTCCGGTGCCGTCATGGTCGAGGCGCTGTGGGAGGCCGGCGTGCCGCGCGACCTGCTGGTGCTGGTGGACCTCGCGGACCGGGAGCTGGGCACCCGCCTGATCTCGCACCCGGCCGTCGACCGGGTCATCCTGACCGGGGGCTACGAGACCGCGCAGCTGTTCCGCAGCTTCCGCGAGGACCTACCCCTCCTGGCCGAGACGAGCGGCAAGAACGCCATCATCGTCACTCCCTCCGCCGACCTCGACCTCGCCGCAGCCGATGTCATCAAGAGCGCCTTCGGGCACGCCGGGCAGAAGTGCTCGGCCGCGAGCCTGGTCATCCTGGTCGGATCGGTCGCCAAGTCGGAGCGCTTCATCAGCCAGCTGACGGATGCCGCGACGTCCCTGCGGGTCGGGCGCCCGGCCGACCCGGTCACCCAAATGGGCCCCATCATCGAACCGGCCGAGGGCAAGCTGCTGCACGCCCTCACCACGCTGGGCGTCGGTGAGAAGTGGCTGGTCGAGCCCCAGCAGCTCGACGAGTCCGGCGCGCTCTGGTCGCCCGGCATCCGCACCGGGGTGCTGCCCGGATCCTACGTGCACCTGACCGAATTTTTCGGGCCCGTGCTCGGAGTGATGCACGCCCGCACCCTGGCGGAGGCCATCCGTTTCCAGAACGCGGTCGACTACGGCCTCACCTCGGGGCTGCACTCGCTCGACCCGGCCGAGCTCGCCGAATGGCTGGACACGATCGAGGCCGGAAACCTCTACGTGAACCGCGGCATCACCGGCGCGATCGTGCAGCGCCAACCCTTCGGCGGCTGGAAGCGCTCGGCCGTGGGCCCGGGCACCAAGGCCGGCGGGCCGAACTACCTGTACGGGTTCGGCAGCTGGGTGAGCGAACCCGGCCGCAACAGCTCGACGCTGCACCTGCGCGGCCTCGACGAGGCCGTCACCGACCTGATCGAGGCGGCGCAGACCGTGCTCGACTACGCGGACTTCGACGTGCTGCGCCGGTCGGCGCTGAGCGACGCGCTGGCCTGGCGGGAGGAGTTCGGCGCCGTGAAGGACGTCTCTGACCTCGGTCTCGAACGCAACCTGTTCCGCTACCGCCCGCTCCCCGTCACCGTGCGGCTGACCGAGTCCGGCACTCTCTCCGACCTGCTGCGGGTGATCATCGCCGCGACCCTGTCGACGGCGCGGTTCGAGGTCTCCAGCGCCATCCCGGTTCCGCCGATGGTGCGCAATGTGCTCGCCGAACGTGAGATCGCGGTCGCGGTCGAGAGCGACGACGAATGGCTGGAGCGGGCCCAGACCGGCGGCATCCGCACCAGCCGGGTGCGCCTGATCGGCGGGGACCGCCTGCAGGGGGCGAATGCGGAGGCCTCCCGTCTGGCCCACGCGCTCGGCGGCAGCCCGGACATCGCGGTGTACGCGCACCCCGTGACCCAGGCCGGCCGGGTCGAGCTTCTCCCGTTTTTGCGCGAGCAGGCGATCTCGATCACCGCGCACCGCTTCGGCAATCCGAGTACCCTCTCCGACGGGCTGATCTAGCGGCCGGGCTGCGGCCGGGCCGAGGCCCGTGCTGCGGCCCGTGCGCCTGCGGCGGGCCAGACGACTAAAATGGGACTTTGGTGGCCGCAGTCGGCGGTCGGCTGCTCACAGCAGGTGTGCGGACAACAATCAGGCTTCTGGTGCACAATGACGGGGGCCTGACTGCCCACTGCTGCAATTCGACAGGGGATCCACAGTTGGACGGTAACGCAACGACGACACACCGGAACGTCGCCCTGCTGTCGGTGGCGAGCGAGCTGGCCCCGCAGATCACGACCTCGGTGGACATCGATCGGCGCCTGCAGCCGGCCCTCGCACGGCTGAGACTGCCCAGCGGTCTGCTCCAGCGGGTGGCCGGCGTGAACGAGCGCCGCAACTGGGCTCCCGGCCAGGCCTTCGACGACGCGGCCGTCACGGCCGGCAAGCGCGCCCTGGCCGCCGCCGGCATCGAGCCGGGCCAGGTCGGTCTGATGATCAACACCTCGGTGACCCGCAAGCACCTCGAGCCCTCGGTGGCCGTGCGCATCCACCACGGACTCGGCCTGCCCTCCTCGGCCACGAACTTCGACATCGCGAACGCCTGCCTCGGTTTTGTCAACGGCATGACCCTGGCCGCCCAGCTGATCGACTCCGGCCAGGTGCAGTACGCCGTGATCATCGACGGGGAGGACGCCGACCAGATCCAGACCAACACGATCGAGCGCCTCGGCCGCCCGGATATCAACCGCAAGGACTTCATGAGCGAGTTTGCGAGCCTGACGCTCGGCTCCGGCGCGGCCGCGGCCGTGCTCGGGCGGGCCGACCTGCATCCGGAAGGCCACCGCATCCTCGGCGGCGTGACCCGCGCCGCCACCGAGTTCAACGGCCTCTGCGTCGGCAGCGTCGACGGCATGTTCACCGACGCCAAGGCGTTGCTCAAGGGCGGCATGGAGCTCGTCGTCTCGGCCTGGACCGAGGCCAAACGCGACTGGAACTGGTCGGGCATGGACCGGTACATCCTGCACCAGGTGTCGGACGTGCACACCAACGCGATCGTGAAGGCGACCGGGCTGGACCGCAGCCGGGTTCCGCTCACCTACCCGCTGTACGGCAATGTGGGGCCCGCGTCGATCCCGATCACCCTCGCCGAGGAAGCCTCCCGGCTCACGAAGGGCGACCGGGTGCTGCTGATGGGCGTCGGCAGCGGCCTCAACACGGCCATGATGGAACTCGCCTGGTGAACCGCGGCTCCAGCCCCGTGTCCTACCGCCTCCCGCGCGCCGCCGCGACGCCGGCGCCCGCGTCCCTGCCGCCGGCCGGGCTGGCGGGCCTCGATGCCGCGTTCTCGCGGTTGGTGCCGGTCGTGTCGCCCGCCTCCGGGCATCCGGTCACCCGCACCTGGCACCTGCTCGACAACGGGGAGCGCCTCGCCGAACTGGGCGTCACCCCGGTGGGCACCGTGCTCTGCGTGCACGGCAATCCGACCTGGTCCTACCTGTGGCGCGAGTTCGTCACCGCGGCGACGGATGCGGCCGCGAACGGTTCAGAGGCCTGGCGCGTGATCGCCGTCGACCAACTCGAGATGGGGTTCTCCGAGCGGGCGGGGGCCCCGCGCCCGCTCGCCACGCGCGTGCGGGACCTGGCCGAGCTGACCGACACCCTCGGCCTTGTCGGCCCTGTGGTCACCTTCGGTCACGACTGGGGCGGCTCGATCTCGCTCGGCTGGGCCGTCGACCATCCGGAGCTGCTCGCCGGTGTCATGCTGCTGAACACGGCCGTGCACCAGCCGGAGGACGCGCCCGTGCCGGCCCCGCTGCGGCTGGCCCTGCGGAGCAGCGTGCTCGGCTCCGGCACCGTGGCCACGCCCGCGTTCCTGGAGACGACGCTGGCGCTCGCGCATCCGCCACTCCCGGCCGCGGTCAAACAGGGCTACCGCGCGCCCTACCGCGGCGCGGACCGCCGCGGCGGGATCGGGGCGTTCGTCGCCGACATCCCGGTGCACGAAGCCCACGAGAGCGCGGCCGAACTCGCCCGGATCTCCGGCGGCATCCGCGACCTTGGCGTGCCTGCCCTGATGCTCTGGGGCCCGACCGACCCGATCTTCAGCGATCGCTACCTCGACGACCTGCTGGACCGCCTGCCGCACGCGGACGTGCACCGCTTCGAGGGGGCCGGGCACCTCGTCATGGAGGACGTCGACTACGCCGCCGCNGCACCTCGTCATGGAGGACGTCGACTACGCCGCCGCCGCACTGACCTGGCTCGGCGACCGCGCGGTGCCTGCCGCCGGTGCCGCCGGTGCCGGTGCTGCTGCCGCTGCCCCAGCCGCCGGCGCCGGTGCCGGTGCTGCTGCCCCAGCCGCCGGTGCTGCTGGTGCCGGTGCCCCTGCCGATCAGGTGCCCGCTCAGGTGCCCGTTCCGGTCGAGAGTGCCCGTTCCGCGGGTCACTCACGACCGGAACGGGCACACTCGCGCGGCGCGAGAGGCGGCGAGGGTGCGGGCGGCTGGGCGGCCAGCGAGCGGCATCCGCTCTGGCACTACCTCGACGACCTGCAGAACAGCGACGAGACCGCGCTGATCGACATGGCTCCACTCGGCGGCGGCGCTCCCCGCGTCGTCAGCTGGCGGCTGCTGTCCCGGCGGGTGCGGCAGCTCGCCTGCGGCCTCGACCGCTTGGGCGTTCGGAAGGGTGACCGCATCTCGTTGCTCATCCCGCCCGGCGCCGACCTGACCGCGGTGCTCTACGCCTGCGTGCGGATCGGCGCGGTCGTCGTGGTGGCGGATGCCGGCCTCGGCCTGCGCGGGCTGACCCGCGCCGTGCGCGGCGCGCGCCCCGATCACGTGATCGGAGCCGCCGCCGGGCTGCTCGCCGCCCGGGTGCTCGACTGGCCCGGCCGGAAGATCTCCGTGGCCCGGTTTCCCCGCGCCGCAATGCGTGCCCTCGACATCTCCGCCACCCTGGCCGAACTGATCGCGCTCGGCGCGGACGAGGAGCTGCCGCCGCCGCCGGAACCCGGCGACACGGCCGCCGTGCTGTTCACCTCCGGCTCGACCGGCCCGGCCAAGGGTGTCGTCTACACGCACAGCCAGCTCGCGGCGGTCAGCCACGCGCTGTTCGCCCAGTACGGCGTCGGCCGCGGCACCGGCCTGGTGGCCGGCTTCGCCCCGTTCGCGCTGCTCGGCCCGGCACTCGGCGCCCGCTCGGTGACCCCCGACATGGACGTGACGAAACCGAAGACCCTGACCGCCGCATCCGTCGCCGCCGCGGTCGCCGCCATCGACGCGACCGTGGTGTTCCTGTCGCCGGCGGCGCTGGCCAACGTCGTCGCCACCGCAGGCAGCCTCACCGCCGCCGACCACGTCAGCCTCGCCGGCGTGCGGAGCTTCCTCTCCGCCGGCGCACCGGTGTCCGAGCCACTGCTCGCCGCGGCGGCCCGGCTGATGCCGGCGGCCTCCGCGCACACGCCCTACGGCATGACCGAGGGGCTGCTGATGGCCGACATCACGCTCGACGGCATCCGCGAGGCGATGGCCGCAGCGGGCTCGACGGCGGCGGCCTCGTCGCCGGACTCCTCGGCGTGGTCCGCCATCGCGGTGACGGATGCCCCGGCCGGCCCCGGCGGCGTCTGCGTGGGCCGCGCGACGGCGACCACGCGCATCCGCACGAGCGCCCTCGACGCCCAGGGCAACGCCACCGGCGAGCTCTCCGAGGCGGCCGGGATCACCGGGGAGATCGTGGTTTCCGCCCCGCACGTCGAGGACCACTACGACCGCCTGTGGCTGACCGACCGGGCCGCCCGCCGCGGCGCCGTGCCTGGGGAACGCTGGCACCGCACGGGCGACGTCGGGCACCTCGACTCCGCCGGACGCCTCTGGGTGGAGGGGCGCCTGCCGCACGTGATCACCACGGCGGCCGGTGTGCTCACCCCGGTCGGGCCCGAGCAGCGCGTCGAGTCCGTCGCCGCGGTGGAACGGGCCGCCGTCGTCGGGATCGGGCCGGCCGGCACCCAGCAGGTGGTCGTCGTGGTCGAGACCGTCCTGCCCGTCCGCCGGGTCGCCCTGGCTGACCCCGAGCTGGCCGCCGCCGTGCGCGCCGCCGCGGGGCTGCCGCTGGCCGCGGTGCTGGTGGTGCCGCACCTGCCGACGGACATCCGTCACAACTCGAAGATCGACCGCAGCCGTCTGGGCCGCTGGGCCGGCGGCATCCTCTCCGGCGCACGGATGTCCCGACCGTGACGCGCTCGCTGCCGACGGTGCTGCCGTGAGGGTGCTCGTCACCGGGGCGAGCGGCTTCCTCGGCCGGGCCGTCGCGGCGGAGATCGCGGCCGCCGGGCACGAGGTGCGCGCCTTCCAGCGCCGCCCCTCGGGCGTGCCCGGCGTGACCGACGTGCTCGGCTCGGTCACCGAGCCTGCCGAGGCCCGGCGCGCCGTCGCCGGAATGGACGCGGTCGTGCACCTGGCCGCAAAGGTGTCCCTCGCCGGCAGCCCGGCCGACTTCGCCGCCGTGAATGTGGGCGGCACGCGCACCCTGCTGGCTGCGGCCACGGATGCCGGCGTCGCCCGTTTCGTCTTCGTGTCGTCGCCCTCGGTGGCCCACGCCGGGGCATCCATAGTCGGCAGCGGCGCCGAACCGGCCGACCCGGCCCGCGCCCGCGGACCCTACGCCCGCACCAAGGCCGAGGCCGAACTCCTCGCGCTGGCCGCGGACTCGGCCGAGCTGCGCGTGGTCGCGGTGCGTCCGCACCTGGTCTGGGGGCCCGGCGACACGCAGCTCGTGGCCCGCATCGTCGAGCGTGCCCGGGCCGGACGCCTCCCGCTGCTCGGCCACGGCGCCGCCCTGATCGACACCACCTACATCGACAACGCCGCCTCGGCCATCGCGGCCGCCCTCGAGCAGGCCGACGCCGTGCACGGCAATTCCTACGTGATCACGAACGGGGAGCCGCGGCCGGTCGCCGAGCTGCTCGCGGGCATGTGCCGGGCCGCCGGCGTGCCCGCGCCGGCCTGGCGGGTGCCGGCCGGGGTC
>NZ_SOGK01000064.1:0-18500 GCF_004564305.1 Cryobacterium sp. TMT3-29-2 | reverse complement strand
ATACCGTGGCCGACACGGCGAGCAACCACACAAACGTCCACTTATCAGCCATTTTTCTCCCCCAATGGATGCAAACCTATCGGGTTCCGAAATCGGACCACAAGGGGTTGGTTGGGCGGACGGAGCTTGAGTCCTGCGACCAACGGATTATGAGTCCGCTGGTTGATCGTGACGCGTCGCTATGCTCAACGAGCTTCGCTAGACATGGCCTTTGGCAAGTGGAGCACGGATGTACATTCGCGGGGCGGCCAGTAGATTCGACCTATGAATGAAGAACGTGACCAGAGCGACCTGAACGTCTACGGTGCCGAGGACTTCGAAGAGCTCGATGCCATCTTGGCCGCCATCGACCGGGCTCTTGACACGGACGGGTAGACAATCAGCAGCGTCTAGAGCCGCACCAGCCCGCACTCTGGGCACCGCCAAAGCGTCGCGGTCATCCCATCGGCCGGCTCCATGCGCATCAAACAAGCCGGGCAGTTAGGGGTATCGAGGTCATCCATGCGCGGAGTCTCGCACCGCGGGGCCATGTACACCAGAGAGACCCTGCGCGGCCTCACTAAACGGCTCCATTGCACGCTGAGCAATCGTCGATTAATGATTAATTTCTGTCGGGGAACGGTTTCGGCCACGCTGTTGACGTGGCGAGAGCGTCCCCGCGGGACTCCTCATCGGACCCTTCCGCCTACAGCTCGACGTCGTCAGGAGGCATCGACGCAGGCACGATCCTGGCCGTGGTGTCCTTGCGACGGTAGAGGTGTCCTTGGTCGGGGTCGCAGTCGCGGAAGGGCCCGTTTCCTTTGTCGAAGATGACGGCGGCGTGGCGGTCCCAGTGGTTGATCCACCAGGACGACACGGCGCCGGCGTCACCGTCCATGACACTGGCGTCAGCTTGCATGCTGGCCTGCCAGAGGGCCTTGAACCTGGCGACTACCTCCGGGTGTAGCCACCATTGGGTGCACCACGGTGTTGGTTTGGTGCCAACGACCTCGACGGTGGCGAGGTGCCCGGTCAACCAGTCGAGGAACATCTGCCGGACGTCGACCACGTCCTCTTCAGGGCCGGTCGAGTCGTAGTCGTCGTACTCAGCCATGGGCTGCTACCTCCGCTGCAGTGGTGTCATCGGGCACTGGGATCGGTGCCGGCGCGGGATTCGGTGTCCTGGTCGGGGTTCGGTTGATGGTGGTGGTGAGGGTTTTGTCGCGGAACCAGGGGACGGTGTTGACCATGACGGGTCGGCATTTGGAGCTGAAGACGATGGCGCGCCATTCGGGGAGGGAGCCGAGGGCGGCGATGTCGAGGGTGTTGACCTTGCGGGTGTTGGTGGAGGTGGATTGGTGGCCGTCTTTGCCGGTGGAGCTGCCGTAGGTGATTTCGTCGTGCTCACCGATGAGGGCAGCCAGGGACCGGAGGAAGTCGTCGTCGCCGGACCCGCCGCCGAAGACCCGGGTGGCGGCGGCGTCCCAGAGGGTCTGCCACCCGTCTTTCCCGAACGCGTCGATCGCTTGGGCGCGGGATTGGAAGTAGGAGTTCAAGATGATGCCCATGGATCCGTAGAAGGAATACACGGAGGGTAGTTCGGGCCAGCGGACGATGTTCGCGCACTCGTCGAGCTCCATCACCAGCGGCACCGGGAGGCAGCCGCAAAGTATGGATGGTCGCGGAATGTCCTGCTCAACCAGATCAAGAACCGCACCCTCGAGAGAGCCGGCGCCGCATCCTCGAACTTCAGCGCCGAGCTAGCACCCGCTGATTTCGACCTGGCCCGACAGATCGCCAAAGACCCCTACGTGTTCGATTTCCTGGAACTGACCGAGGACGCAGCCGAACGTGACCTAGAACAAGCCCTCATGGACCGGACAGTGTTGGCGTGGTTTCAGAGCATGAGCCCGGAGCTGGGCGACCACTCCCCCGCTGCCCTGTTGCGCGTGGAGCCTCTGGACGAAATCGGCCTGAGGGTTATTTCGGCCGCTCCCTCCTTTGCCGCTCAGGGGTCGCCCGTGTCGTAGCTGCCGCCCGGTCCTTTGCCGCCGGCGGATAGCCGGTGGGTCGCCGTCTTGCGGACGCGTTGTGAGGCTCGGTGGGTGGCTTAGTCCGTGGGCTTGGAACTGAGATAGCGGCGTAGACCGGGGATGGCGAAGTCGACTTTGCCGTATCCGGCCGACTCAATGAGGCCGGCGGCCAGGAGCCGTGTCCGGTAGTTGGCGACAAGGTTTGTCTTGGCACCTATCCGTTGCCCGATGTCGCCGGTAGAGGATGGACCTGTGTCTTTGGCCATGGCGTGTAAGAAGTCCATGTCTTTGGGTGAGGTGGTGGAGAGAGCAGCCTCGATCACGGTGCGTGCGTTGCGTCGGTGTGCGGCATCAATGGCCCGGCCGACAGCGTCCTCGTCGAGGGTGCCCTGGTTTTTTTCGGCTTCCCGCCAGAGGAAGTAGCCGACCAGCTGGATGAGGAATGGGTATCCTCCAGTGGCTTCGGAGGCTTGCCGGACGAGTGCTGGTGAGATGTTGAATGCCGCTGCC
This sequence comes from Cryobacterium sp. TMT3-29-2, assembly GCF_004564305.1. Classification (NCBI taxonomy): domain Bacteria; kingdom Bacillati; phylum Actinomycetota; class Actinomycetes; order Micrococcales; family Microbacteriaceae; genus Cryobacterium; species Cryobacterium sp. TMT3-29-2. The sequence goes on along the minus strand of NZ_SOGK01000064.1, from coordinate 15,978 downwards.
GCGAACGTCTCGGCGAATGACGCCTCCACGTCCCTGACCGTGGCGGCGTGCAGATCGATCTTGTCGGCGCGGCGGAGGAACGTCGCCACGCCTTCGTTGAGTAGGTCCGACACTGCGGCCGGTAGGCCAGCGAAGACCAGCCCGATGGGGAGGCGGTCCTGGATCAGGTGCTGGACACTGGCGGCTAGCTGAGCCAGTTCAGCACGGTCAGCGGCGTGGATTTCGTCCACGGTGATGACCAGGCCGGTGCCGCGGCTCTGGAGGAGCCGGAGGAGTTCTTCGGCGAGGTTGCGCCAGGCGACCTGGCGTTCGGGCGGGAGCTCGGTCGTGAGGCTGAAGCCGGCAGCGGAGACACCGATGATCTTGCGTCCTTGCGGCCCGTTGCCGAGTTCTTCGGCCAGTTGGCGCATGGATTCACCGATCCTGCCCATGAAGCCACCGGTGGCCGTCTCGGAGATCACGGCCCAGCCGTTCTCGCGGGCCAGGTCGTGGGCGGCACCGAGCATGACGGTCTTGCCGATGCCACGGGCGCCGGTGAAAATGGTGAGGAGCCCCGGCGCCCCGGATCCCAGGCGTAGGCCGTAGGCGAACTCGTCGAGAAGGCCGGCACGGCCGATGATCTCGGGTGGTGTCGCTCCGGCTGAAGGCCGGAATGGGTTCTCCATGGTGGATCCCTTGTGAGTATGTGTGAGTCTTGTGAGTCTTGTTGTATCTGTGAGTCTTGTGAGCTTGGGCACCACCATACCTTCCCGCACCGGCATTCCTGCCGCCAGGCAACGGATCCCGGCGTGTACGTGGACCTTGTGCGGCTGGTCACTGGCGGGATCTCCCTGGGTTGGCGCGTGATGCAGGGCCGTGACGAAACCCGGCAGAATCTGAAGAACCGATGGATTGGATGGAACGCGATGAGTTCACGGAGCGACGCATGGCCCGGGAACCCACCCGCTGACGTCGAGGCGTTCATCCTCGAAACAGTTGACATGCTCCACAAACTCGACGACACCAGCCTGCACGAGCTGACACCACTTTTCTATGAGCACGGGTACGAGCAAGTAGCGCATTCCCTCCGAGAACTGCTCAAAATGCTCGGCCACGACCCCGACGCGTAACTCAGCTAGGGCACCGAGTATGGGTCGAGGAGACAGTACGGGTGGCAGGGGCGTTGCCGTTAACGAACGAAAAAGCCCCGGTTGCATCGCCTGGGGAAAGACGAGTATGAGAACCGGGGCTAATCGTCGGAGCGGGGGGACTCCGATGCGTAACGCTACAGGAACGGTTCCTGCTGACGGATCCGGCTCGCCCAGGAACAGCTCACTCCCACCGGAGAGGGCATTTTGGCGATCATGGTGCTGTAAACGGCTGGACAACTAGTAGGCGGCGTCGCGCGTTCCATCGCCCGACGGCGGCAGCGTGGTGTTCGCGATTAGACGGCGCTGCTCACGTTGGCGCTGAAGGACTGGGGCGAGCACGGTGTCCGCGATTTCGGAGACCAGGCGACTGAGCTCCGGGAGGGCCGGTGTGGACATGCGCTCGATCTGCTCGCGCATCTCGACGCTCCCGGGCTGTTGGGGTTCGAGGCCGGCGACGATGATTTTCAACTGTTCTTTGACTTCCCGGTTGACCATTTCTGTCAGGGCGGAGCCGATGGCAGGGCGCTGCATGAGTTCACGCGCTGCGGCGACATCGTCGATTCCTGCGCTCCGGCGGAGTTGTTCCAGCAGAGCTGGACCGTCGCCTCGAGGGTGGCCGTATCGTGCGGCGAAAGGGGTCAGCAGAAGGCCGAGGTGTTCAAGGTCGACCGCTCGTTTTCCCCGGGTCGCGTCGGCCAGCACGTCGCCGACCAGGGACAGGTCGCCGATCTTGTCGACAAGGTCGGCGACCGTGCATTCGATGCTCGTCACCGGGAGGCCCCCGACAACCACAACGTCGCGGGAATCCAGCTGGCACCGGCTGTAGGCAATGTCGGTTCGTTGCGTTTGGCGCCGTTCGTTGGTGATCAGAAGGTACGGGACTGGATTGATACCGCCGCACTCATGAACAGCTGCCGCGGCCGCCCCGCCCACCACGACTCGCGGACTACTCACCCGCTCCCATGCCAGCAACGCGGGTTCGGTCGACATCCAGGCAGCGCGCAGGTCATCCAGAGGAGCGACCGGCACTCCCCCGAGCCGGTACACGCCGTGGGCGAGTCGCTCGAGTCGCCCATCTCGTTCCCGATGCGAGAGATTGGCGCGACTGACACCCCGCGCCTGCGCCTGAGCCGTGGTGAATAGACCCCACTGGCCGGCAGCCAGTTCCTGAAGGATCGGTTCGACAAGAATGCTCATACTTGGAAAGGATAATTTCAGTACGCTTTTCAAGCAATTGGATTCTCGAAAGACGGGCCTGACGGCGAATCCCATACGGGCGGGGTCTACGCGACACGGCGGACCTAAGGTGGAGTCGGGGCGATGGTTGTCGATTTCCATACTCGGCAGCACAAAATCCGCACCCGCATGCACCGGTCATTCACGCCACCACGGGCCTTGGCTCTGTGCCCATGAGGGTCCCCTTGTGACACAGCATCGGCACCCTTGGTGATTGGTTGGAGAGGTCGGCTCAAGGCTTCGAGCCGTACCAGTTCTTTCTTCGATGCCACGGCCGATATCTATAGGAAGACCGTTCGCTTGGGCCTGTTTCTTTCGGCGGCTTCTGCAGGGTCGCTGGCGTAGGACCAGAGAAGCATGCTCATCAGAAACGCCAGGAGACCGAAGACTGTCAATACAACCAACGACAAAATGATCGGGTAGTGCACAGCACGCCAGCCAACCATGACGGGGACCAGCCCGCTAAGAAAAGCGGTCAAGCTCAACAGTGGAGCGGTGGGACCGAAGCGGAGAAAGTGCCACCGGCCGACTGCTCGCTGCCTGCCCGCTTCTCGACGGAGGGAATTGACCCTTTGCGCGAGGGCCCACCAGGTGAACATCGCGGGGATGACCAATAGCGCCACACCGATGATGCCGTAGCACGTGATGGTCTCGCCGAGAGTGCTGGCAATTGGCTCCATCGATTCTCCTCAGTTCCTGTCTGCCCGAGAGCTCCAGCGGAAGGACGTGGGCGCCTGTTCTGCAATCATCACGGCCGGATCCTACCTGTTCACTATCTGGATGCTGAGGCCGCGCATTGCCCCAGGATCGTGGTCTTCACGGACAGGCTCCTAACTGCGGATATCGCGGCTCAGGCGCGTCCGAAGGTTGCGGCGTGCTCGTGAATACCGGGCGCGAGCCGCTTCCGGTCGGATGCCGATGATGCTGCCGGCCTCTGCGATGCTCAGCCCCTCCCAGACGACGAGGGTGACCAGCTCCTGATCGCGAGCAGAGAGAGACGCAAGTGCCGTAATGGCTGCGTCATCGCTGGATTCAGGTGCGATCGGCCACACACGCAACTCGTCCCGCAGGCGTCCGGTGAGCGCTAGGCGCCGCACGCCGTTTCGCCGGTGAGCGGCCAAGACATTGTGCGCGACGCCGAAGGACCAGGCGCGTCGTTCGGCATCCGCCTGGGGCAGGTTATCGCGGCGGCGCCACAGGACCAGAAGGGTCTCTGACAGGCAATCCGCTGCATCCTCGTGCGGCGTCACCCGTCGGGCGAAGTACGCGAGGACCTCGTCGGCGATCAATCTGATGAACGTTTCGACGTCCGTATCCACTCTCATCAGGGCGTCCATTGCCGGTTCGTTACCGATCACTTGGTTCCCTCGAGCCGAACTGCGCAGTCGAACTCGGTGTACGCATCTTTCATAGTTGCCGTATCGCCGTGACTGGCCGCAGCTGCGATGTCCGCCATTCTGTCCTTAATGCTCTGGTCGGTCGAGAACCGCGGGTAGTTTTCGGCGTCGCTCAGCCAGGCTGTCGCCAGCGCTTCGTCGTCGGGGTCCGACGACGCTTGGGCGGTCAGCCACACATCAGTCCACGCGCAGATTCCGAATGTCTCGTAGAGCTGTGTCGCGAAACCCTCCTGCACCAGAGCTTTACCGGCGGGCTGTTCGGTGCCCGAACCGGGAAGCAGGCGTGAGGTGTCGGCGATCGCAGCATTCTTCGGCATGCCGGGCGGCAGCTCGACGTATTCCGGGTAGGCGTCAATCACGACCTGGGCCACGCCCTCGGCTCCTGGATCGATCCATTCGGTCTCGTCCACCTCGGTGCTCGTCGATGGGTCACCGAACTCTCCGGTCCGAGCGAGGATTGAGGTGGCCACTGCCGGCACTCCCACACCGAGGCTGACCACAGCGATGAGACTGCCGACGATGAGGCGATGGCGGCGGGAAAACTCCTTGAACCGGCGGCGTCGTGCAGGCTCGATGGCGGTACGGACTTCGGGATCCTCAAACAAGGTGGTCAGAGCCTGGGTCGCATCGTGGGCGCCAGCGGACATACGGACATGTCCGAGCGCCCCAATCCGATCATCTACGTCATCCGTTGAATCGTTCATACCTACTCATGTCGGGCACTGGCCATAACGTGACAAATTTCCTGCTTGTTCTACTTGACCTTCGCGCCGACAGGAACTCTTTTCAGGAAACGTAACGCAGTTTTTGCAGTTGACTGGGACTTTCCCTAGCTGCCTCACGGCGAGCACGGCGAAGTGGTCAGTGAATGGACGCGTCTGGGCTTCGAGTTTCCGACGAAGGCCCGACCTTCGTTTTCACGCCGGCACTATTGATCCTGTTCTGGGTCCGCGTGGACACGCGACGTCGTTTTGGTGGATGGGCGGAACACGATCGCGACGATCAAAATTGTGATTAGAGGCAGCAACGCAGCAGACGAAACGATGATTCCAGAGGGTTGGCCCCTGTCACAATCGCTTCTGAGGTCAGCGCTGAGCGGATACGCGCCCAAGAAGACGAATGGCAGCAGACAGACCACGAGTACCGGCACGGTGAAGAAGGTGGCGATCGATACTCCGCGGGCAGCTGCCCGGCCACGAGCGACGATCCGGGCAGCAATCCAGAGCAAGAGCCCTATGACTCCCAGAGCGACTAACTCTGAAGTCGGAGCATCCTCATTCTGCACCCAGCACTTCGCCGCCCGCGAAGCAGGCGAAAGCAATCCCCAGCAGGCGACTAAAGCAGATACGAACGCGACACCAACGAGGATTCCGGCGATGACGCTGAATCGAGAACGAGCGTCCACTTTTGGGTCCATCACTTCACGCTGGTTAGAGTAGTGGCGAATCGAGGAAATTCGCCGGCAGGTTCCCCTGCTCGAACCGAGGTGCGCGGCCCCCGGCCGAGACCTATCCTCTTCGGTCCAAACCACGGTTCATGTTCTGGCACAGAGTCCCCCTCGAACTTAGATAATTCAACCGCCTGACTCGGCGCCAACGTAGTGGACGACGCCGGGTTGATCACTCGGACTGAGCCCGTGTGTCAGCGCATCTCCGGCACGGCGTACTTGAACCCGACGTGCGATGCCGCAAAGCCAAGCCGTTCATAGAATCGGTGCGCATCCACGCGTGCGGCGTCAGAGGTGAGCTGAACGAGCTGGGCACCGAATCTCGGTGCATTGTCCACGGCCCAACGAATCATTGCTCCGCCAATTCCGCGGCTCCTCTGATCAGAACGAACCCGGACAGCCTCGATCTGCAAACGCGAGGACCCGACTTGAGCGAGTCCCGGAATAACGGTGAGTTGCATCGTGGCAATCACTTCACCCTGAATCGAGGTCGCGACGAGTAGTTGCTGCGCTGGATCTGCGTCGATGGCGGCGAACGCTCGCTCGTAGGCGGGAAGGTCCTCCGATCGACCAGTGTCGCCTCGGGAGGCGCTGATCGAGTCATCCGCGAGCAGTCCAAGGACCGCCGGCAAGTCTTCTCGTCTAGCGCGCCGGAGAATCGCCGAACCAGAGGACAGGGTGAGGGTGACGTCGACCATGCTTCGAGTATTCCAAACGCTGCGCTTCCATGCGGGCAGGCTGCGGGACGAACCTGCCGCGATAAGGCTCCCTCTTGCGGGCGGCCAACTGTCGCTTGGATGCAAAGCGCATCTATGTGACAAGCCCACTTGTCATTTTCCGCGCATGACAAGTATGCTTGACATATGAGAAGTGCGCTCAAAGAACTGCGAATCGAATCGGGGCTTTCGCAGGCTGCACTCGCAAGCATCCTGAAGGTTTCGCGTCAAACCATCAACGCGATCGAGACCAGTCGGTATGACCCGTCTCTGACTCTTGCTGTGCGCATTGCCCGCCATTTCAATCGGCCCGTAGAGGAGATTTTCTATGTCGAGGACTGACCGAGCGCTAGCTCTCAATATCGGCGTCGTGGTTGCCGCAGTGGTTGCCGCCGCCGCACTCATTTGGGTGACGGGAAACGTGGTCTTTCTGATCGTCATACTGGCGGTGGCAGGCAGTGCAACATGGAACATCATTCGCATTTTTCGCCGGCCGGACGAAGCGTCGGACGTGGACCGGCTCAACTCGATGAAGTACCTCGATGAGCGAGATCGATCGCTTGCCCTGCAGGCATTTGGGATCGTCGGGATTGTCGCCCTCGTGCTGACGGTCGTCACGGTTCTCGTCACGCTATTCACAGATGCCCTTGGTGCGGAGTACATCGCGCTCGTGCAATTCGTCGTCCTGTTCGGGTCTTGGGCCGCAGCGAACAGCTATGTCACGCGAAAGCAGCAGTAGGCATCATCTCGACGCCCGGCGGACGCCGATGAAGGCGTTTGCCCGTCCGCTCCTATGGTTTCCCAAACGCCACTCCCCCGAGACTTTGAAACTTCGGCGGGTTGGCGCCGAATCTGCGTCCATGGACGTCCCGCTTACGGACGGCCTACGGGAGGGGTGTGCACAAGTCGACCTTGGGGTCACCTCATCCGCTGTCCTGCCGATGAAGTCAGAAAGATTGCCGGCCCCACCAGTAACAACTGCGCTCAACCAGACATGTATAGGTATGGGATTGAAACCAACAGGTGAAAGTAGCGCAGCTCGATTTGGGGAACTGTACGACTGCACGTATGCCGACGTGCTGCGATTCGTGCGGCGCCGAGCCGGTCCGGACTCGGCAGAAGACGTAGCTCACGAGGCTTTCCTCGTGGCCTGGCGCCGACTGGAGGACGTGCCGGTCGAGTACCACGCTGCCCGTGCCTGGCTGTTTGGCATCGCGAGAAACTGTCTGCTGAGCGATTTGCGCGGGCACGCCCGTCGCAACGCACTGAGCGTTCGGATCGCGTCGGAAACCCTAACAACGACGGATCCAGACGACGGTCTCGCCCTGCGTTTAGACCTGGTCACGGCGTGGCACCAGTTGCGGGCCGACGAGCAGGAAGTCCTCTCCCTCGCCATTTGGGAGGACCTATCTTCCCAGCTCGCGGGGCGCGTCCTAGGAATTTCCTCAGCCGCCTACCGAATCAGGCTCCACCGAGCGCGCGCGAAACTGCGCCAGCTGTTGGACACCGCGACTTTCCCGGCATCTACCGCCGACTACTTAGTAACGGAGCGAACGATATGAACGACGACAAGATCATCACCGCACTGCGATCCCTCGACCACGCTCCGCAGCTACCCCTCGACGAGACTGGACGTCGACGGGCGGCTGCAAGACTTCAGCAAATCCTCGCCACAGACCCCAAGCCCGACGTACTCACGAGCCAGGTCACGCGCCGCTCGTCAGCCATTCGGTGGGTCGCCATTCCCGCGGCGATCGTTCTTGTCGCCGCTGCCGCTGCCGTCATCCCGGGCCTTGGTAACTCCGAGTCCGCGTACGCATCTTGGACCCCTACGCCTACGTCGATTGACGCAGCCGAGCAAGCCGTTGCGTTCGCCGCGTGCCTGAGCGCTGGAGTCACCGCTTCCTCCCCGGAAATCGTCCTCGCCGAACGGCGAGGAGAGTGGGTCGGCCTGGCATACACCAGCGCCAACGGGCTGACGTCTACGTGTCTCACTCACCTTCCGGTCGGCAGTCCTCATGCCGACAATGTAATGACTGGATCAGCCTCTGACAGTGACGCGATAGTCGCCGGTGGACAGCTCTCTGAGGGCGCGATGTCGTCCTACTTCAGCCGGGGCCGTTCCAGTCTCTTTGCGCAGGGAGATGCCCCCGCCCTGACCTTTGTCTCAGGGGACGTGGGCGAGGACGTCACGGGTTTGACGATCAGAACTGCCGATGGTCTGTCCGTCCAGGCAACTGTCCATGAAGGACGATACATCGCGTGGTGGCCAGGAAGGGGCGGTGCACAGGGAGATGCTCAGCCCGTCCTCACCTACGACATTGCCCTCTCTGACGGAACTGTCCTCAAGGATGCTGAGCCCACAATGCCGCAGTGAGAATCCGCTGGCCCGACGTCGCATCAACTCCTTCAGCAGTCAGGCGTCGCCCAGGCGCTCGCTTCATGCTCGACCCGCCGCCCGCTCCCCCTTACCGCGGGTCCCAACGCGGTTCTTGCAGTTCTGCGAAACAGTGTCCCGATGAGGGTTCCCCAACGCCACTCCCCCGAGGCTTCGGAACTTCGGCGATTTTGCGCTGGATGTTCGTCCGTAAATGTTAGTTGCGCTCGAGCCGGCCGAGCTCAGATCCGCCCGCATCGATTAGTCGCAGCTCCCCGTTGTCTATGACGGCCAATCTGGCTTGGGCCACCCAAGACGCGACGGGGGCGCCCTCGCACGCTATCAGTGTCGATACTCCGGACGTCGCCAGGAGTGTACCCGCGCCGTCGGTGGCCCATCGGCCCTGGCTTCCGTTGCATCCGTCGGATCCCGTCCACGTGCCGTCGGCCTCGAAGATCACGTACGGATCAGTTTTGACGCTGTACGCAACCGGGACTCACCGTCCAGCCAGGTTCTCCGGCGTGGCCGGCGTGAACCCCCGAGGCAGGGGCGCTGGTTGCCGGAACTCCTCCCGTATCTTGTCTGTGATCACCGGGGGCTCGGTATAGAACTCGGCCGCGGTCTGGATCGGATCGGGGCCGCCGTCCAGGGTCAGGGTCGCGACTACCGCGCCGTTCGAGTCGCTGAGTGTCCAGCCGTCACCGGCCGCACGATACCCCGTGACGGATTCGAGCCAGGCCACTCGAGGCAGCGTCGCTCCCGTGACGCACTCGCCGCTGGCACCGTACGTGGACGCCAGAAACAGGCCTTCAGTCGCCTGCCACGAGCCCTGGATCATGCCGCAGCCCCGCCACAACTGGAAGTCCGGAACGTCCAGGCGCAGCCAGGTGTCTGGTTCCTCGCCTTCGGCGCCCGAGACCCGCCACAAATTCACCAATCCCACTGCGCTAGATTCCGCACCCGGACCGGGACCAGCCAGAGGTGGTGAATCCGGGTTCCGATCGCCCTGACCACTCGGGCTCTGCGCACACGCCGTCAGTACGAGGGCCAACACTGCCGTCAGGCCCGCCACGCTGAGCCCGAGACGCCGCCTCACGGTGAAACCCGACCGGGGGCCACTCATGCCCAGACCGGCCATACGACGAAGCCTGCGGAGAACAGGACAACGAGACTGGCAACAAGCCCCGCGACGGCCAGGAGCAGACTCGCGCCACTCATCACTGTTGAGCGTTGAGCACTCGGTACGAGAAACGCGGCAACCACTGCGCCACACAACAAAAATACTAAAACACCCGTTGAGAGCACTGCGGGAATCAACCTCGCGTCCGCTCCAGGGCAGGCTGTGAAGCTGGAGATGGCGCAGACTACGGACTTGAATCTGAAGAGCCAGACCAAGACAAGCCCCACCGCAACAATTCCAATATCCAGCGCCATCCACTGCAAGGCGGTGCGGTCCGTCGTTCCTGATGTAGCCCCCATGGCTTTGATCATTGCCACGGGCCGCCGGGGCTGTCCAGCAAAGTGAAGATTTGCGGCCGTATTGAGATGACCCCGTCTCACTGTTTCCCGAGCGCAGGCTGATATCGGCCCCGCGGACGACGGAGACGTGCCCCAAAGCAGAAACGGAGCGTCGATTCTCCCACCGACGGTGCGCTTGACCGTGCCAGGTCACCCGTTTCACCGCCAACATCTATTCTGACGTCCATCGAGAATGACGGAGAAACTCGTTTGGAGTCCTCACAAACCGAGCGCCCGAATAACGTTCCCAAAAAGCCACTCCCCCCGGGCTCGGAACCTCGGCGGCTTGGCGCCGAATCTGCGTCCGTGGACCTCCGGCTTACGGGACAGCAAATGAGCCCACGCGTGGAGGCAGATTTCAGGAGCGTCGAACTGGTCGCACTAAGCAGACGCGAAGACTAGTCAGCTGCCAGCGTTTCCCGTATCGATTTACTGTTGGCGATTTGGGTGGGGATTCCGATGGCCAGCAACAGGCCAATGAAACCCAAGACACTGACGACGGCTCCGGCTCGGAGATCTAGCTGTGGTGACCAGGCGTAACCCTGCCGGGCCAGAAAAGCTGCGTAGACGAGGACTGCCGCAAGCGCGACAGCGGCGCTGAGGAAGAAGGCTGTTGCGGCGTAGATGAGTGCTTCGAGCACCGGCATGAGAGCCAGGCTGTGTGGCGGAGCGCCCGTCGCCCGCAACAGGGCGGTGTCTCTGTCTCGGGTCTTTCCGACCATGAAGACTGTCGCCACGCTGCCAGTGATGGCGATGACGGCGGCGGGGATGAAGAGAACCAGGCCTTGGAGGAGCGCGACATTCTGTTCTTGGCGTGATGTTGCCGCCCACGTTGTTGCGGCGCTGTAATAGATGCTCAACAGCCCCGCACCGATCATGAACGGCGTAATTGTCGAGGTCGTTGCTGTGAGGCGTGCGAGGGCTCCGTGTCGAGCCAGGTACCAAGCCGTCGACAGCCGGGCCGGGATAAGTCCGGTCCAGGTTCGAACAAACCACGGAAACACCGCTGAAGCCAGAAGCGCAATCGCCACGAGGACAGCGCATCCGAAGAGCATCACAAGGGACGAAGCAGAGCCGTTGTAGCGCTCGTTGATCGCACCGACCGCGCACAGAATTCCGGCGGTCAGCACGACGCCGGCACCAACGACGGATCGCGGCCGAAGCCGTATCTCAGTCCTCTCCGCGGTCTCTTGCAACGCTTCAATTGCCGTGACACGCGCCGCGCGCAACGACGGTAACCCTGCTCCGAGACCCGAGAGGCCGACTACGAAAGCGCAAGTGGCGACTACTGAAGACCAGGTCGGTTGTGTCGGCAAAATGATGCCAATATCGGTCACCGACATGAGGTAATTTGCGCCGACCTGGATCAGCGGGAGCGCGGCCAGGATGCCCACGATCGCGGCAGCAAGCGACAAAATAGCGAACTGTGCAAGCACGCCTCCGAAGACTTGACCGGGGGTGGCGCCGGCCAGGCGCCATCGGGCGTATCGGGTGTGACTCTGCGCCACCTTTGTTGCGCCCACGGAGGACAGGACGATGGCACTCGGCAGCGCAATACCCATCAATAGAAGAAAAACGGTCAGCTGGGTGAGTGTGTTGCTGGTCCCGTCTGGAGCCGCAGCAAGAGCGAGAATCGCCGCGGGGGTCCGGGTCGAGAACCAGAAGAAGGCGGCCAATGCAACCCAGAACGAGCACACAACCGTCGAGACAAACGGTCCAATGAAGCTACGTGCATCGGTTCGGATATCGGACAGAAGTAGGCGGATCATTGCGTGGTTGTGGGTGAGTAGGGCGCTGCCAGGGCATCCAGGATGTCGACGGGCTCTGGAGAAGAGAGGGTCACGAGGAGGCCGCCGTCCCGGATCACGACTACCTGGTCTGCCGTGCATGCCGCTGGTATGTCATGCGTAACGAACAGGACTGCGCCGCCTCGGTCGGCGACGGTGCGCATATATCCGTTCACTCGTAAAGCGGATTGACTGTCGAGCGCGCCGGTAGGTTCGTCCGCGAAGAGGATATCGGGTTGGTTCGCCAACGCCCGCGCGATGGCGACGCGCTGTTGCTCACCACCAGACAGCGTCCCGGGCCGGTCATGGGCATGCCCGAGCAGGTCGACTTGAGTCAGTGCCTCATTGACCAAGTCTTTATCGACGCGTTTTCCACCCAGCCGTTGCGGCAACGCAACGTTTTCCCAGGCCGTCAACGATGGAATCAAGTTGTAGCTCTGAAACACGAAACCGATCTGCTCTCGATACATGAGTGCGAGTCGACGAGCGGAGATGGACGTGAGGTCGTGACCGAGAAGCACTGCGCGTCCAGACGTTGGCCGTTCGAGGCCTGCCAGGCAATACAGCAAGGTCGACTTACCTGATCCCGACGGGCCCACAATGGCGGTGACTCCCGCGGAGATCGTCAGGCTGATGCCGTTAAGAACCTCGACAGCGCTGCTCCGTCCGGGCACGGGAAACGACTTTCGAATTTCTTCAGCTCGCAACATCAAGTCCACCCCGTCTTGGCTCGTGTGAGCGCCCCTTCTCAAACAGTATCCGAAGGGCGCTGTGCGCTCAGAGCGACCCTCGCGTTTCTCGCGTCGCGGCTGCGATTGACTGGGCGCTATGACGCGCACTCTCATTCTTGGCGGGACGGCCTGGCTCGGTCGCGAAATAGCCGACCAGTTGGTTGCTCAGGGTGGGGACGTGACATGCCTTGCTCGCGGTGAGTCCGGAGCGGTTCCGAGCGGTGTGACCTTTATCTGCTCTGATAGGCGCGTGCCTGGGGCCTACGACCTTGTCGCGGGTGATGCTTGGGACGAAATCATCGAGCTGTCCTACGAGGCCGACCTCGTAGCCGGCGCTCTCGAGGCTTTGTCCAGCAGCACTCAACACTGGACGTTGGTCTCCTCCGTGTCCGTCTATGCAAGCAAGACCGAGCCGGGAGCCGATGAACAGGCAGTCCTCGTCGAGCCCTCCGACGGCGAGGACTACGCGCACGCCAAGGTTGCCGCCGAGCGCGCCACGGCCGAGGCTGTGGGCGATCGTCTTCTCATCGTGAGACCGGGACTTATCGTTGGGCCGGGTGACATGAGCGACCGGTTCGGTTACTGGGTCTCGCGACTGGCCTTGGCTTCGGCAGGCTCCGTTCTCGTGCCAGATACCCATGGTCGTTGCGTGCAATTCATCGACGTTCGAGACCTGGCTGGATGGCTAATGAGGGCCGGAAACGAACGCCTCACCGGTATCTACAACGCCGTTGGAACCGAAAGGGAACTCTCCACAGTCCTGCTGGCTGCCGCCCAGATCGCAGGCCACACCGGCGAATTCATCTCGGCCGACGATGACTGGCTGACGGCACACAACGTCAACTACTGGGCAGGCCCCCGCTCCCTGCCACTCTGGCTGCCCCGCAGCGACTCCGCCTTCGCCCAGCGAAGTCGCAACCGCTTCCTCGCCGCTGGCGGCACCGAGCGAGACCTGACGCAGACACTGAAGGACGTCCTTGCGGACGAACGAACACGCGGACTCGATAGAGAACGCCGATCCGGCCTCACTCGAGACGAGGAGAACTCTCTCCTCGCCAAAATCAGCCAGTAGAGCAGTCACGCAACAGCTGGTTCCGAGAAGCGACAGGGATCGCAAACAACGTCCCGCGGAGGGTTCCCCTTCCGGCGGCGGAGTCCTACAGCTATAGAGTCTGAACGTGATTATCTGGCTCAACGGACCGTTCGGCGGCGGCAAGACGACTCTCGCTCAAGAACTTTGCGAACGTGATGAGTCCTTCGTTCTGTTCGATACCGAGGAAGTCGGGCGGATGCTGCGTCACGCGCTCGACGTCAGGCGCCCGGTCAATGACTTTCAGGACTGGCCGGCCTGGCGCACCCTGGTCATCGCTACTGCAATCGAGTTGGTGGCCGACCTTGAGTGCGATCTCGTGATCCCGCAATCCGTGTTCGATCACGCCTACTGGAACGAGCTGACCACCGGATTCGCTTCCGCGGAATTGGCAGTGCGCGCATTCACCCTCATGGTTCACCCCGATGAACACGAACGACGAATCCTTCAGGACGTGAATGAGCCCGACGCGGCGGACTGGCGTCTCTCAAGGCTCCCGAATTTTCAGAAAGCCCTGTTTTGGCTTGAAGAAGAAACCACGGCCATCGACACAACCAGTCGCACACCGGCCGAAGTTGCATCCTTCATCCTCGAGGAGTTAGCCACCACGCGACCTTGAGGCGCAGGAACCAGCCAAGTCGGTCGCTCAGGGTTCCTCATGCGTCACCCTTGACGCGCCGTAGCAGGTGGGTGGTACAGTCAGCTGTATCAATCGAATGATACGGCCCGAGGAGTGGAAATGCTCGCAGTGACGTTAGCTCCAATTGGCGGGCTTGTCCTTGCCGTGTTGTGGGTCGGCCTTCGCCCCCCGAGAGGCGCGGCTGGCTCGCCACGGAAGGTACGCGGTTTCACTCTGGTCGGCGTCGGTATCGCACTTTTCGGTGCTCTGATCGTCGAGTTGAGCGGGAATACCGCTTACTCAGCAGTGACTTCTCCTTTGCCGCTGACTTGGGTACCAGGCGATTGGCGGTACGTGGTTCCGCTCATCTCCGGTCTCGCGGGCGTTCTCGTGTTGATGCTGCCGTTGCTCGGCCGCCGGTCGAGAGGGTCTGCGCAGCTCGCGCGGCGGACTGCCTTCAGCTTCGCGGGAGGCAGGTGGCCCGTCTTCGCCGGCGCACTTATGGGGATAGTCGTCATACTCAGTGTTGCGGCCGGATTTGCATCTAGCCCGGACGATGTCGGCCGTTACCGCATGTTCGCGATGGATTCTGGTGCGGCTGAGATTCGCATCCTGATTTATGGCTGGTACTACTCACTCCCGAGCCTTATTGCCATTGCGCTGTTTGCTGGAGCCGCGGCATTCACGCTGAGAGTGATCGCTCATCCGCCGCTGGCTGCCGACACGCACCACGACACCGCAATTCGGAGGGAACGAACGCGGAACGTGATGGGTGTCTTTGCCGGGGGTCTTCTCGTGCATCTTGGCGCTGTGCTGACCTTCCTTGCCTATACCGGGACAAGCAATGTCGGAGTATTTCAGGGCGAGGACATCATCCCGATCATCGCGCCGTTTGCTGCTTTTGGCCCGCTGCTCTGGATTCTAGGCGGGGCGGCATCTGTGCTCGGCTTCGCTTGCTGGTTCGAGATCGCGCTCAGCAGTGTGCGGCGTCCCGCGCGTCGACGAGTGAGCGTCTCCTGACATGGAGATCGAACTCCGGGGGTCGACGCCACCCGCTGATCAGATCCGCGAACAGATCAGTGGATTGATCGCGGCAGGGCGAATGGGTGCCAGCGAAAAGCTTCCTTCCGTGCGGCAACTCGCCCGTGACCTCGGCGTCGCACCAGGGACCGTTGCCAAGGCATATCGGGCGCTGGAAACGGATGGTTACGTTGAAGCACGTGCGGGTGGCAGCACACGCGTCAGCGCGAAGGCGAGCCCCACTCCTCGACCCGTAATCGAAGCGGCTCGTCACCTATCAGTCATCAGCACGTCTGAGGGTGTTTCCCTGGATGAAGCCATCCGCCTGCTGCGGGTGGTCTGGCCAAACTAGCAACTCCAGCGGCGTTCAATCCCAAAGACGACCGACAACGCATTCCTCACACTGGACGCACTGATGCAAACCATCTCCCGCTGAGGGTTCCCGTGCGGAACATCGTTGGGAGCCCCGCCACTCGCCCAGCGAGTTCAGGGAGACGTCGGCCTACGGGATGCACGTGCCCGCCGTGAGTACGATCGGGCCATGGCACATATCGAAGATGGTGGCCGCTCCATCGGGGAAACCATCCGTCCGGCACCGCAGGATCCACCCCTTCAGGCGCTAATGCCTGGCTTGGACCGACTTACAGCATCATCGTTTCGGAAGGGAACCGTCAGCCGCCGGAGAATCAATCGTGCGATTCTCTTGTTGTTCGCCGTGGCGGGCATCACTGCTGCGCTCATCACTGCGAGCGTCGTGCTCTGAAGGTTCCCTTTCGGCCACGCTGGACCTACTGGTCCTTAATGCGGAGGTTCTCGCTTGCCTTGCTCCAGCCCGCTCGATTGGGCATGCCATCCTGAACAACCATGACTTCAAAACCTGGCGACTTCATGGTCGTCATATTCGAGCCGC
>NZ_SOGK01000041.1:0-29562 GCF_004564305.1 Cryobacterium sp. TMT3-29-2 | reverse complement strand
GCCGGCGAACGCCGCTACTTCTCCGAGGCAT
Source organism: Cryobacterium sp. TMT3-29-2 (assembly GCF_004564305.1). Lineage (NCBI taxonomy): Bacteria > Bacillati > Actinomycetota > Actinomycetes > Micrococcales > Microbacteriaceae > Cryobacterium > Cryobacterium sp. TMT3-29-2. The sequence continues at coordinate 29,531 of NZ_SOGK01000041.1, read as the reverse complement.
CCATGCTCGAGCTGGCCACCATGAACAACCCCATCGAGGTCATCGACGAGGCGGTGATCCTCCCCGAACTCGCCGCCGAAATTCCCCGGCTCTATCAGCGCGTCGGGCCGCTGCCAGCGAACCAAAGCCCCCACCTGAGTCACTTCCCGGTCCGCTGCCGATACCACCGGACGTCGGGCCGACTCATGCTCAACATGCTCGCCACGTTGGCCGAATACGAACGCGAGCTCATCACGGAACGCGTAAACGCCGGGATCGCCGCCGCCCGGTACGGCGGCACCAAGTCCGGCCGGCCTCTGTCGGATCCCATCGTCGTCGCCGACAAGCTCAAGCTCGTCACCGAAGCGAGGGCGAAGGGCCGCACGGCCGAGGATGCGGCGCGGCTTGTCGGGTGGAGCCGGGCCAATCTGTACCGGCATCAGCAGGCCCTCGCGGCGCGCGAGAGCACCACCGTGTAGGTGACTCGTGAATGCGGCAGGGAGGTGGCGTGTTCTTCGGCTGCAAGTCGAAGATCAGATTCCGCTCGCTGTCCTCGCTCGAGAGACCGGGATCGCCACTCGGACGTTTCAACGCAGGAGCCAGCTCTACCGGGTAGGCGGCGTCGCAGCCCTCTACCCTCACCCGGGAACCGACAATAGTGTCCGCCGAACCTCGGCCGAGACGGTCGCGTTCGTCGAACGGTTGGCGCACACTCGGCCACGGCCAAGTATCGCCACGTTGCATCGCCTCCCTGTCACGGACGCTCAAGCTCGTGAGATGCCGGCGCCGAGCTATGCGACCGTGCGGCAGATTGCGCAGACCCTCGATCCGGCCCTGGTCACCCTCGCGCTCGAGGGGCCGGTCTCGTACCGGGACAAGTAGGGAGGGACTGCATGGATCTTCATCCGATCCAGCCGGTGCAGGCGATGGTGAGTGGGCCACGCCGTTGAGTGTGACGCGCGCACCATTGCCGTCCGCCAGGAGGCTGTCGAGCGCGTGCTCGTAGCCGGGATTCGGATCCATGTCGCCGGAAACGATAGCGAGCAAGGGTTGGGTGAGCTGAGTACCCGCAGGGGATCTGGGCATGCCGTCGATATCGACCACCGCCGTTATACGCCCGTCTAGCCTGGCCGCCTCGATTGCCGCGGCACCACCGGCGGAGTGCCCCGCGGCAATGAGTTTTCTCAGATCAGCACCCGCTAACTCTGGGGCGTCGGAGGACGCCATCTCGACCTTATCGATGACGGCACGGATGTCCGCAGCTCGAATGCCCACTGCCTGGTTCGCGTTGGCCTGGTCGGTTGCATCGTCGCCAGTCCGATTCGTCGTAGACGACAGAGCCGTCCACGAGCTCAGTCGCGATCGCGTCGTATGGGTGATCGAGAGCAATCACGATGACACCGTTGCTTGCGAGCTGCTCTGCCCACGAGGTGAAGAACCACCTTGAGCTGGCGAACCCTGGCGACGTGACGACGATCGGGAAGGAACCCTGAGCAGTGGGGGCTTGCTCGCTCGCATTGCTCTTCGCATGCCGGAGACTGTCGAAGACAATCGACGGCACACCGTATTGCCGAGCCAAGGCGTCCGGCAGCTGCGAAGCGGACTCCATGTCGCTTGAAAGGTAGGCCGATCCAAGGCTCGACTCGGCGGCCGGGTACCAGACGGTGACCGGCAGCGAGCGTTCCTGTCCTGGTTTGCTTCCACCGTGGGCATCTCGAGTGGGATCGGCCCAGATGTGCGAGGCGACTCCTACCGCATCAGGGCCGGTTGGTGCGGGTAGTGACATCGGCGGGAGTACCCACGCAGCTCCGGCGGTCCCGACCAGACTGAATGCCAGAACGACGGCAGCGACCGACGCGAGCCGCGGTGCCCTTCTGGACCGTACCCACATCACAACGCCCCCTCCCGCAGCGACGGCGATCGCCGCAGCGATCAGTTGAGGCCGCGCGCCCTCGAGCGCAAAAGCGATCACGAGTAGAAGCAGCGCTGCGCATCCCCACACGCTGACCAGCGCAGCATTGCGACGTCGGGTGATGACTCCAACGGTCAGAGCAGCAACTGCTAGTACGGTCACAGCGATGTCAATCTAGGGCATAAGTTCCTCAAGGGGGTAGGGCAGAGCTAGGTTAGATTCGGGCATCTTCGTGGCGCGTCATCCTCACGGATCGAGTAGATCATTCCACCGGATGATCCCAGAGGATCCAACGGAACTTCCGGCGGACATCCTCGTCATCACCGGTCTTCGCCGCACAGCAATCACAGAACGCCGCCAGTCAGCGATCAACTTCGCACTACAGTTCCTCGAGCGATCCTGCCCTGGGGAATCATCTGGAGCACCGCTGTCCGGGCGCGTGGACAGCACGATACCGTAATGCTCTCCGACCAAGGCAGATCTGCAGTAGCCAAACATCTCCTCGGCCGCGGCATTGACCAACACCACCTGGCCCTCCTGTGAGAGGACCAGCAATGCATCCGGGGCCCCTTCAACAAGCAGCTCATAAGAGTCAACAGCGGGTGCCCGCGTATCCGCGGACTGCACCGCACGGCCAGATCCACCTAAGCCGTGCCCGACGTGATCTGAACATTCCTGGTGTACATGATGTTTCATTGGACCTCCATCTAAGTAATGCCAGTGCCCAGCCACGGATCGGTAGGATGCCGCCTGGGTTACCCGTCAGCCACGACCCTTCAAGTAACTAACGTTCTAGCGACGAAGATAGCGCCGTGTAACAGCGCTGAACGTTCCGGCGATTCCCTCAGTCAGACGGCCCGGGCACTGTGGGGACGGGACGCTCGCACGACCACGTCGTGTACGGTTGCCGATCCGGCACCTCTATTGCGTGCTTGTCGACTGCGCGATTCAGCTACCTCAATACGGAGGTCCTCACCGTCAATCGCGGCGAGGATGTCGTCGACGCTGTACGTCAGTCCGCTGAGATGCTTCCGGCGCTGGCTCAGGTCGTCGACATCGGCGTCGTGGCCGACGACGAGTAGGGTTCCCCCGGGTGCGACCGCTGTTGCCAGTGAGCGGAACAACGTCGTGCGGGCCGGCTCCGGCAGGTGCATGAACTGTGACGAGACGAGATCGAACCCCTGCCTCTTGGGAGACCAAGCTGTCAGGTCATGCTGCTGCCAATCGATGCGGGCCGCGGCCTTCGGGTCGTCGGCTTCCGCGTGGGCTCGTGCCTTCTCAAGCGCAGTGGCCGCGATATCGATCCCGGTGACATGCCATCCGTGTCTCGCAAGCCAGAGCGCGTCGCCGCCCTCGCCGCTTCCGACGTCTAAAGCGCGACCCGGTTTGAGGAGGCCCACTTCAGTGACCATCACCGGATTGGGTTGGCCGCTCCAGGCGAGCCCTGGCGCGGCATAGCGGTCCTCCCAGTAGCGACGGCCGAATGGGTTTGCTTCGGGGGCCATCAGTTCGCCGTCTCTAGCCCATGGCGGCGGTTGCCAAGGACGGTCCTCGAATTTTGCGCTTCCGCTTGCACGCTGAAGGGCTCACGACCGGCCACAGCGACCGCAGCTGTCTTCACTGCCACCAGGTCAGCGGTGGTAGTGACGCCGACCTGCCGGGCCGACAGGGCTGCCGTAATTGCCGCCGTGTCAATGTCATCCACGTTGACGGTCACCCAGACACCGGCCTCGGAGGTCCCGCCGGCAAGGGAGGCATCCGGTGCCGTCGTGCCCAAGCGTCCCGGGCCTTCGGGAGCAACCATCCCTGAGGTTGCGAGGAGGTTCGACCGTGCTGGTGCTCCGATCGCGAGGGCATCGACCTGCAGGGTGTGGCCGGATGATAGCGTCACCCCGACTGGACGGTCAGGGTGGACCCGTAGCTCGCATACCGCGCCGGTCACCACAGCTATGCCTCGGGCGGCAAGTTTCTCCCACTCGTCGTCGGTCGGCTCCGGCCCCTCGTGCACAAAAAGGGTGACGTCGTCACTCCACTGGCGAAAAAGCAGCGCCTGCTCGGCGGCAACCGCATTTGTGGCCAGCACGCCGATCGCTTGATCGAGGATCTCCCGGCCGGGTGTTTGGATGCCGGTAGCGTTGCGACGGGCCTGAGCGGCCGCGAACGCTGCGCTCACGCCAGCAGCTCCACCGCCGATGACCAGGACTTCGAACACCCTTTCTGGGTCGCCGGGCCCGTGGGCAAGAGTGTTCGTTTGGTTACGTGTCATTTGTGGTGACCTCCAACATTAATGCTCGCCCCTCCCTAAAGATTTGGAACATTTACTTGCTGAAATGGCAACCCTGGTCCGAGGTGCGAAAGGAGCGCCTCTAGGGGTGGATGAAGGTGCTTCAAACCGAGGGCCACAGCAGCCTGCGAGGCTGCCGAAGCGAGGGCCGCATCCGTGGAGGCGCCTGTCAAGGTGGCATCCAGGTAGCCCGCGAGAAAAGCGTCACCCGCGCCGTTCGTGTCCCTGACATCTGCCGCAACCGCATTCACAGGATGAGGTTCGTCAGCGTTCATGAAGATGTATGAGGCGGCCTGTAGGAACGGCTCATGAAACTCGGCCCGACCGTCGTAGTCATGGTCATTCGTCCCGATGGGGATACGAGTTGATGCAGTCGCGCGGAGGAGAACTTGTGACGTCTCCCATAGGTCCATAACCAGCGCTGCGGCACGCAGGCTTAGCGCCCGGAAATTAGGGATTGACCTGCCGCGGATATCTCGGACAGTGGGCCCTCTTAAAATGAGGGTTCACTGAAAGTAGAGATCAGCATGGCCGCAGCACGTAGGCGTTTCACCCAAGAGTTCAAAGACGAGCTGTGCCGCGAGGTGATCAACACCTCCAAACCGATCAAGGACGTCGCCACCACATACGGCGTCGGCCCTGAGACTCTCCGGAACTGGCTCAACAAATACCGCGAGGCCAACGGCGGCACCGAAGCCGACCTGACCGTGTCGGAACGGGCCCGTCTCAAGGAACTCGAGCGGGAAGTTCAAGAGCTGCGGGCGGAGACCGCATTCTTGAAAAAAGCCAGCGCTTACTTCGCGCGGGAGCAGCGGTAGTGAGCAAGTACGAATACATCGACTCCCAAAAATCTGAGCCCACCAACCAGAATTCGGTGGTGAAAATGTGCCTCTGGCCGGCCGTCCCCACGCCCGGTTTCTACCACTGGGCAATTCGGCCGCAGTCAGCGACCGCGGCCCGGCGAGAGGCACTAATCGCCCGGATTCAGCACTTCTTCGAAGAGTCCGACGGTACCTATGGATACCGCCGAATCCACGCCGACCTGGGCGCCGATCAGACCGAGTGCTCGCCCGAGCTGGGGCGGCAACTCATGCGCCAGATCGGCCTCGTAGCCTGCCAACCACGGCCCTTCCGCATCACCACCGAAGCCGACGCCGAGGCAGCCGCAAGCATGCCCGACCTCGTCAAACGCGACTTCGCTGCCGACCGCCCCGGAGTGAAGTTCGTCGGCGACATTACCTACATCCACACCTGGCAAGGCTTCATCTACCTAGCCACCGTCATCGACTGCTATTCAAAGAAGGTCGTCGGCTGGTCCATCGCCGATCACATGCGCACCGAACTCGTCGCCGACGCCCTCCGCAACGCCGCTGCGACGACCCTGATCGAGCCTGACGCGATCTGGCACTCCGACCGCGGCAGTGTCGGCCAAGTTTCGTGCCTTGGTGACCGGCCTGGGGACGCGCTCCTCGATGGGCCGCACGGGCGTGTGCTGGGACAACAGCATGGGCGAAAGCTCTTTCTCGATGCTCAAGAATGAGCGCGTATATCGCACTGCGTATGCCACGAAAGCGCAAGCTCGCAGCGACGTCATCCGCTATATCGAAGGGTTTTACAACAGTCGACGCCGGCACTCCGCACTCGGTTACCGCCGGCCTAACGAAGTCCACTATGGTTACCAACAGCCAACATTGGCAGCGTAGAAGAATCCACGAATTCCGCTGTCAGAAATGCCCGCGGCAGGTCAGTGACGTCGGTGATGTCGGTGATGTCGAAATCGGTGGTCGCGATCTCCGAATACGCGGGTGGTGGTGTGTGCTGCTGTAGTGCGTGGGTGCGGTCGCGGAGGAATGCGAGTATTTCGGTGATGTTTGGTTCGTCCCAGAGGGAGTCCTCGGGGACGCTGATCAACTCACTCCAGGGTCCGACGATCAGTTTCACGATGATCGGGTTCCCGGTCAGGGTGATGGCGGGCAGGTTCAGGGACTGGGTCGTCTGACTGCTGTTCAGGGCGGTGACGAGTTGGAAGAGCGCGTCCGTGATGGCGTCAGCGGTGAGGAAGGAGGTCCCGCTGTAGGAGATTCGTCGCATTCCTCTACCGTTTCCCAGCCCTGAGTGGTGTTCAACCCCCTTGCCAGGAACCCCGCTCGGGTGTTACTGCCCTGGGGACACACCTTTTGCGGGCTGGCTGGGTTATGTGCCGTTGACTAGTGGTGTTTTGTGACTCCGGAGGATTATCTCCACGCCTGCGTGTTATCGGCAACGCACTGACGGAGGGTTGTGGCGGGACGCCCGGTCAGTGTGCGGATCGAGTGGTTCGGGAACACGGAGATGTTCAGCCGCACCACGCGGTGGATTATCTTCTGCACGGCAACGTAGTCCGCGGGGAAGTTGTCGGCCCTCAGCTGGGCGAGGAATTGGTCTTCGCTGGGTTTGGCGTACCGGATCGGCCGGCCGAGCACGTTGTCGAGACTGGTCCCGCGACCGACCGCTGAAACTGCGCTTTGCCGCACTCTGAGCACCTTTTTCCCAAGCGCCCCAGATGGCCCGAACTCGGGCGTTAGCGTCGAATATTTCACTTCTTCACAAGCCACCCCAACCAAGCTCATACCCTGTCGGAACGCGGGACGATTGCGGCGCAGCCGTATCGTCATTTCGCGGTGGAGCTGCTTCGCGGGACAGAGATCGCAACGTGATATTGCTCATCAATGATGGCGGTTACGTCAGTACGCCGGGAGGGAGCCGCTTTTGTGGGCGCCGCGGCTCGCGTTGTTATAGGCGGTTGAGGACTCCGAGTGCGTCATCGAGTGCACGAGAGATTGAGCGGCCTGCCGGGTTGCGGTGCCATTGTTCAAGTGCGGAGAAGTAGCCGAAGACTAGGGCAGATGACTTGATATGGGCTTCCGTGGTGGTGAGTCTGCCGGATCTGGCGAGGATGGGAGCGATCCGATCGACTGCGTTGGCCAGCATCTCGTAGGAAGACCTGCGGACGGATGGTTCGTCGAAGAAGTAACGGATGCGCCTGTGGGCAAGGCTCCCCTCCGGGTTGTGCTGATCAGGTTTTGGCTCAAAGCGAGCAACGATGGCGCGCACGGTGCCGGCTAGGTCAGTGACGTCGATGACAGCAGCAAGTTCGGCCTCGTTCAGGGTGTCGAAATCATCGGCAAGGACGATCCCTTCCTTGGTGCCGAAGTATCGGTAGACCGTGGAGGGAGAAACCTCGGCAGCTTCGGCGATGTTCTCGACTAGTACGTTTTGGAAGCCACGTTCGTCGAACAAGTCCAACGCTATTCGTTGAATGTGACGCATCGCTGTGCGCCGCTTGCGATCCCGCAATCCTAAGGCCATCTCCCGATGATACTCCTAGTGACTTGCATTTGACTCTCAGTGTCACAATTTGTAGAGTCACTATCAACTGATAGTGACTGTCGATTGGAGTGTTATGATGGCGGAACGCACGGCATCGCGGCAGGTCGCGTTGTCGATCTGTGTGGGTCTGGGATTGGCGGGGACGGTAGTCGCCCTCATTGTGATGGCTGTCGACCACGTGAGTAGTGACAGTATTGCCGCCCATGTTCAGGAGCTCTACGGACCGTATGGTGAGATCCCTGACCCGGTTGTTCCTTGGATTTTCTTGTACGGCATATTCGCGGTCGGGGTGGTCGGGTGGGCGATCGCGTCCGTTGGTGCATGGCGCAAAGCATGGTGGTCTCGGTGGTGGTGCGCGGCCGCCTGTTGCGTGGGTGGTGCGCTGCTAATTTTTCTGGCGGTTGTCTCCGAACACGGCTCCCCCATCCTTCCGCTGCCGTGGCGCATAGTGAGCATCGCCGTGGCCGCGGTCGGCGCGATCACCACAATGATCGCCTGGCTTCCCACCACTGAACGGATAATGGAATGAGCATCCCCACTTCGACCACCTGCCTGGGGCGTGTCTCCTGACCAGAAAAGTGGTTGTCGTTCACGCCGGATAGACCTGTGTCCACTAACCATGGCCAAAGCAACACTGTCGGCCACGAGTGGCGTGTCTGGGTGGTGCTAGGTCGTGTGGGGGCCTTGGGCTGTGAATGGTGCTTGGCCAGGCTGGTGCTGTGAGGCTGGTGATCATCATGGTCGGTGCGGTCCCCGACGCATACGGGCTGTCGCCGTGGCCCATTCTGCAGGGCCGATCCGCTGACAGGTGCTCGGAATGACGGGAGCGAGATCTCACTATGAATCCGACGTGCGGCACCTCGCCGAGTGCGGATATCTGGTGTGACTGGTTGCGACAGGTCAGATCGCCTACGAATCGCCCGGCCGCAAAATTCGCTTTCGTGCCTGCAACACCTGCAATCTCACTCAGTTCTCGTGCCACCTCGGGACAAAGCGGTGGGCGGCCACACGACGTTTGCTCCGGAGAGTTCGTCGGGGGTGGTGCTCGATGGCGGCGAGAGAGGAGATGTTAGGAGCGGTGGTGGGAGCCGGCCAGGGTGGGGATCTGATCGGCGGGGTCGGTCGTTCCTTCTGGGGCGTCGGCGGTGGGGACCAGTCCTGCATCGATGGTGTCGTCGGTGTTGAGGCGTACGAGTTGGTCGCGGGTGAACCCGAAGAACCAGGTGGTGAAGAATCCCACGGTGTAGGCGACGATCAGGCCGGATGCGTAGCCGAGGGCGGCGGCACCCCAGCCGTGATTGCCCTGGAGTAGTGGGAACAGCGAGATGTCACTGGCGCCGATGGCGATCGCGCCGACGGTGTAGCCGAGCTGGTCGAAGAGACCGACTACTGCGCCGCCGAATGCGCCGCCGATGCAGGCGGTGATGAAGGGACGGCCCAGCGGCAGGGTGACGCCGTAGATGAGGGGCTCGCCAACACCGAGAAATCCTGCGGGCAGTGCGCCTTTGATAGTCCGTCCGATGCTGGTGTTGCGGCGGAGCTTATAGAACACGGCGATCGCGGCACCGATTTGGCCGGCGCCACCCATTGCCAGGACCGGCAGCAGGGTGGTGTAACCGACCTGTTCGATCAGGGTGGTGTGGATGGGGGTGAGTGTCTGGTGCAACCCGGTCATCACCAGTGGCAGGAACAGGCCGCCGAGAACGAACCCGGCGAAGACACCCGCAGTGCTCAGCAGCCAGGTGGCACCGATACCGATCTGGATTGACACCCAGCCGGCGGCTGGCATCAGGAGGAAGAGGGCGGCGAGGCCGGCGATCAGCACGGTCAACGTGGGCACGATGAACAGGGCAAGCACGTCGGGCGCCCATTTGCGGGCCCACCGCTCAACGTAGGCGCCCAGGATGGCGGCGCCCATGGCGCCGAGAACCCCTCCCTGGCCGGGGGCCAGTTGCTGGCCCCAGACGACGATGTTCGCGACTCCGGGGGCCACGATGATTCCCCCGATGACGCCGCCGATGATGGGCGTGCCGCCGAACTCTTTGGCCGCGTTCATCGCCACGAACACGGCGAGCAGGGCGAAGAACCCGCTGGACATGACGCTGAAGATCGGAGTCAGAGTCGCCAACCACGGAACCTGGCCGCTCGTGGCCAGGTTGGTCAGGATCCCATTGATGCCGGCGATGAGTCCGCAGGCGATCAGTGCGGGGATCAGTGGGACGAAGATGTTGGAGATGCGTCTCAGAGTATTTTTGACCGGGGTGTTATTGCGTTGTTTGTTCTGTTGCCGGATGGCCGCACCTTTGTCGGCCAGCCGTGTCGCCGAGGAGGCAGTCGCCCCGTCTGCGCGGGCGGCGCTGAGGGCTGACTCCACGTCGATGGCGACCCGGTCAACCAGACCCGGGCCCAGAACGATCTGGCAGTTATCGCCGGGCAGGGCGGCGAGCACCCCGGGGATCGCACGCAGAGCAGCGACATCGACGCGATCCTGGTCACGGACTCCGACACGCAAGCGTGTCATACATTTTTCGACGTCGATGATGTTTTCGGCGCCGCCCAGACCAATGAGCAACTGGTCTGCGATGACTCGTGAGTCGGCCATGACTGAAGTCCTTTCAAGCAAAGTGTGAGGAAGTGAGGGGTTCTCGTGGGAGCAGAAACCCGAGGTACAAAACTATGTCGTGATCTGAAAATAGCTTTCACAGACTCAAGAGTCAAGAGAAATTTTATTTCATAGGGGGGCGGTGTCGTGGAGGGCAGGGTTCGGTCGTCCTCACGCCGGGATCTCTGGTGCGCACTGCCTGGGTGGAGCCGGGTAGATCAATGAAGGTATCCGGATGGGTCAGCTCGGCCAGGAAAACAGCAGCTCGGCAGCGTCGACGGTGGTAGTTGTGGTCGGCGCGGACACGGCGCCCGGCGGGCTCTGCAGAATGATGACCAGGCAGATGTCGGCGTAGCCGTGGGCGGCAATGACCTGTGGGTCATATCGGACTACCGGGTCGCCCGCCTGCACGACGGACCCTTCGGCGGCCAACACCTCAAAGCCCTCACCATTCAGGTGGACCATGTCGATGCCCAGGTGGACCAGGATCCCGGTCCCCGCCGTGGACCGGAAAACGAAGGCGTGCGGCTGGATCCGAACGAGGGTGCCAGTCACCGGCGCTCGAGCCGTCACAAGGCCGGTGTCCGGGGAAGGCTAAACAGCCACTCCCCCGCCGACGATTTCCTGGGCGAACACGGGGTCGGGAACATCGCCGAGCGACAGCACCGTGCCACGCAGAGGGCTGAGGATATTTTCGGGCATAGTCGTCTCTCCTGAAGTGTGACGTGCGGGGACTTGCAGACGAATCGAGACGTGTATCGCCGTCAGCGCTGCACGCCCGTGCCACACGGTGCGACCCGAGTCAGCGGGGATCGCTTAGGGCGATGTGATGGCGGTGCGGACGTCGCCGTGAGCTTGTTCGAGGCGAGCGGTGGCCGTGGGGAAATCAGTGTCGGTGAGGAGCATGACAACGGCGGTCTTGGCATGCCCGCCGGCCTGATCAATTGCAGCGGCGGCGGTATCCGGGTCTGCCCCGGTGGCGGCGCTGACGATGCGGCGGGCGCGGTCGACCAATTTGGCGTTCGTCGGTTGGACGTCGACCATCAGGTTGTGGAAGACCTTTCCGGTGCGGATCATGCTGGCAGTGGAGAGCATGTTGCACACCAGCTTCTGCGCCGAACCGGCCTTCAGCCGGGTAGATCCGGTCAGCACCTCAGGCCCGGTATCGACCTCGATAGCAACATCGGCGTGTCTGCTGATCTCCGCGCCACGATTGCAGGCCACCGAGACGGTGGCCGCCCCAACGCGTCGGGCATAGTCCAAACCGCCAATGACATAGGGGGTTCGGCCGCTGGCGGCGATACCGACGAGAACGTCAACGTCCGTGAGCCCGACTGCCCGCAAGTCGTTCACCGCGAGGTCGGGATCATCTTCGGCCCCTTCGACAGCCTTAAGGAACGCACGCTCGCCGCCGGCGATAAGCCCGAGGACTTCCCCGGGGTCGGTACCGAACGTCGGTGGGCATTCAACGGCGTCCAGCACCCCGAGTCGGCCGCTGGTGCCGGCACCGAGGTAGATCAGCCGTCCGCCGCGGCGGCGCGCGCCGACAATCGCATCGACCGCGTTCTCGATCGCCGGTAGTGCCGCCGCCACCGCAAAGGGGACCGTGCGGTCCTCCTGGTTCATCACGGTGAGCAGGTCCGTGACGGACATCGTGTCCAAGTCCGTGGTGCGGTCATTCGCGGTCTCGGTGCCCAATGTGGCGAGTGCCATGGTGTTATCCCTGTCCTTGGTGTTGGTGACGCAATTCATGATTCTTTTCGTCCCGGATGAGTGGTGACGGCGGCGTAGGTGCGTTCAAGCGCGGCGCGGGCCCCGGGCAGCGTCTGCGCGACGCCAACAAAGATGGCATCGACGAGCAGGAGCTGCCCAGCGCGGCTAGCCATCGCTGCAGAACGGAAGCCAAACTCTCGACCCGCGGTGACCAAGACGTGTTCGCCATGGACCGCCAATCGGGAACGGGCGGCGCCAGTGATGGCCACCGTGCCGGCGCCGGTCGACCGGGCCGATTGCAGTGGGGCGACGGTGCCGAGGTTCTCTCCCGAGTGGGAAACGCCAATCGCCAGGTCGGCGGGGCCGAGTAGTGAAGCGCTGACCATCGCCGCGTCATGCTCGGTGTATGCCCGAGCGACCAGCCCAACCCGATTCAACTTCGCCGTGAGATCCTCCGCGACCAGGCCAGACGCGCCGATGCCATACACGTCGATCCGGCGGGCGGCCCGGATCAAATCGATCACTTTCTCCAGGGCGACGGGATCGACGAGTTCGGCGGTGGCACGGAGCTGTTCAGACTCAAACGCGGCCAGCTTGGTCAACACAACACCGATTCCGTCGCCGTCAGCGATATCGGCGCCCACAGGAACACCCCCGTGATGGTCCGCACCGCCCTGCGCAGCCAGCGCAAGCCGCAGCTGCGGGTATCCCTCAAAACCCAGACGCCGCGCGGTGCGGACCACGCTCGCGGTGCTCGAGGCCGCGCATTCGGCAAGCTCGTTAACCGTCAGAGCCGATGCCGCCGTGGTGTCAGAAAGCAAAACCCGGCCGATCCGGGCCTCCGCCGGGGTTAGCCCAGGCAACATCGCCCGGAGCCTGGCGACCACATCCGACGGAGCCGGCGTGGCCGGGCCGGAGAACTCACGCGTCACATCGGTCGTGACGCCGCGATCATGAGCCTGCCGGGGATCCCTGGTAGAGGCCATGGGCACCGTCCGCCTTTCAAAACACATCCACGGGTCCACCCCGAGCATGTAACAAAGTTTCACGCATTGGGGCGGATCGTGTCAAGAGTTACAAGTTTTCCTCCCACACCAGATAGACGGCAACCCGGCGACACACTCCTGCAAGCACCCACCCGGACCGACATCGCCGCGTATGCAGAAATCCGGCAGCCCGGCGACCCGACTAAACACCGCCACGCAGATCGACCCACCCCGGGGCCAGCCGCAGCGAAGGGGACGACGCTGCCTCACCTTCCCCCACCAGGTGAATCCAGCCCGGCAGGCCGGACCCGCACGGAACCGACCGCGCCGGCCTGCTTTGGACAAGACATTTCTTCGCAAGCCCCCTGGCGGGGCCGGCTGCGCCGGGAAGAACCCTCCTTTGAGCCGCGGTGCGCCACGTTCTGACCTCGTTTTTTCCATTCCGGCAGCCGATCATAGTTCGCTCCCGGCCCTGCGTGCCCAGTTTCGGGATGCGGTCTCACGCTCCCTTTTTTTCGCCCTGAAACTGGGCACTCCGGGCCTCCCGCTCTCAATCGATCTCTCTTGCCGGACAGGCAAAAACAAATTGTTTTGAGGGAGAGGACCCACACCATGAACATCACCACCATTCGCAGCATCAAGATCGACCCGACCGAAACCATCACCACCCTGGACGTGAACGAGGCCAGCATCGGGGCGGACATCAGCGCCGCCATCGGCTGCCGAATGTTCGACGTCGTCGGCCTGCAAGACGACATCGACCTCTTCGTCGACGATGAAGGACTCATCAACGGGTCAACCCTGAACCTGCCCGCGACCGTCCTCGCCCACCGACTCGGCCGCCCCACCGTCATCTTCGGCACCGCCATCGCCGTCAGCGTCACCCCAGACGGCGAAACCGTCGGCCTCACCGACGCACAGCTCGTCCGAATCCAGCAGTCCTTCGCGCAGAAGCCCGACGCACGGACTGTCAACGCCCTCGTAGAGAGCCTGTTCCCGTTCCGTCACCGCCGCCCTCACCCGCGCCGAAGCTCAGCGCCTTGACCCGGCCGATGTGCTGCGGGAATCGTGGAATGAACGAGAACGCGGCACCGCGGACGACGTCGGCGCCGTCCTCTCCCACCGGATGGAACGCGGAAGTCGGGCTGGACGCGGAATCACTGGTCCGATACGCGATGAGTGCTCATGTGGCACTGACGCTCCTGGCAGCAGTCCTCATTCGTCCGATGATGAATCTTGACGCCGTTGACACGCTGCCGATCGACGTGCAACGCTGGCGCGAAATTCTACACATTCCCCACGATGTGGCCTCGACTGGTAACGAGCTCGAAGATTCCGAAGCCGTCCGAGATGCTCTTCAAGCGCAATTAATGAGATTGCGTCCGGTCATTTTGCATTGGGTTGCGTTGCTGGAACAGGCCGCGGGAGTCGGGTCCAACAGTGTCGCCGTAGTTGAGGTTGCGAGCGCAGATTCGCCCATGGCGGTCATGACGGCAATGGTTTGCCCGTGGACGTGGACGTGGACGTGGACGTGGACGTGGACGTGGACGTTGACGCCGGCGGTGGCGCCGGCGGTGGCGCCGGCGTTCATGATCAAGGCAGCATTGACGAGCTGATCGCCCTGGTACCCGGCGACCGGTGAGCGTTCGGCGGCACCCTGGGGGTTCGCCGCGACCGCGGCGCAGGCCCCGGTGCCGGGGCCGCCGCCGGTGATTGCGCCACGGGCCATGCTTCTTGCCGTCGATGACGGGCCCCTCGCCCAGCAGGGTGCCGTCTCTGTAGGTGTCTCGTTGGATCTCCAGGGTCTCCTCCGCGCCGTTTCGGGCATGCCACTTCGTTGGGCCGATTCTCTGAGTTCGTTGACAGCGGCCCGTGCCGCGATCTAGTATGGAATCGTTTCCATGGAAACGATTCCACAGCATGACGCAAGCACAGCATGACGCGAACACGGCGGGTACCCGCACGAACACGAGGAGGTGAACATGGTTGCCATCACGATCAAGGATGTCGCCGCCCTGGCCGGCGTGTCCGTGGCCACGGCCTCCCGGGTTCTCTCCGGCAGTCCGGCCACGTCGCCCGAGGCCCGCGCCGGCGTAGCGGCGGCGGCCGCCCAGCTCGACTACCGGCCCAACGCCCAGGCGCGGGCCCTGCGCAGTACCCACACCGAGTCGATCGGCCTGCTGGTGTCGGATGTGCGCAACCCCTTCTTCGCGGACCTCGCCCACACGGTCGAACAGGCCGCCCTGGCTGCCGGCTACGTCACGCTGCTCGGCAACGCGAACGAGCGCAAGGAACAGCAGGACCGGTACCTGGACACCCTGATCTCCCGGCGAGTGGACGGCATCGTCGTGGCCCCGCTCGGGGACGGCAGCGGCAGCATCCGTTCGCTGATCGAGCGCAAGATCCCGACCGTCTTCGTGGACCGCACCGTGGACGGCCTCCACGTACCGAGCGTCACCACCGACAGTGAAACCGGCATCCGTGAGGCCGTGGCGCACCTCGCCGCCGCCGGCCACACCCGCATCGGCTACATCTCGGGCCCACAGGCCACCTCGACAGGCCGGGACCGGTTCGCCGCCTTCACCCGGGCGGTGGCCTCCCGGGGCCTCAGCCAGGACCCCGAGCTCGTCTACTTCGGTGACTTCCAGGCGGCCAGCGGATCGGCGGGGGTGCACGCGCTGCTAGAACTGCGCCGCCCACCCACCGCCCTGCTCGCCGCCGACAGCCCGATGGCGGTGGGCGCGATCGCCATTCTGCACAGGCGCGGTTTGCGTATCGGCCGCGATATCGCCCTGATCGCCTTCGACGACATCGAGTGGTTCGCACTGCTCGACCCGGCGTTGAGCGTCATCTCACACAGCGTCGAGGACATGGGCCGGATCGCCGTGAGGATGCTGCTCGAGGTCATCGGCGGCGGCACCCCCGAGTCGGTGGTGCTGCCCAGCGAACTGATCATCCGGGCGTCGTCCTCGGCCCCGGTGTCCGGCCGACTGGTCGTCCCCGCATCCGTCGCACCCGCATCCGTCCCACCATCCGAATCACCCGCAGCCGGGCCGCGCCCGAGGAAGAACTGACATGAGTCAACAAGCACTGGTCACCCTGCAGAACGTGGGTAAGACCTTCGGCCCGGTGACGGTCATCAAAGACGTCACCGTCAGCGTCTACGCCGGGCAGGTGCAGGTGCTGCTGGGGGAGAACGGCGCCGGCAAGTCCACCCTGATCAAGATGATGGCGGGGGTGTACCAGCCGGATGCCGGCCACATCGTGGTGGACGGGCAGACGGTCACCCTACCGACCACCCGCGCGGCCGAGGACCTCGGCATCGCCACGATCCACCAGGAACTGAACCTCGTTCCCACCATGAGTATCGCCGAGAACGTGATGCTGGGACGGATGCCCACCAAGCACGGCCTGGTCGACCGCAGCGCCTTGCGCAACCGCGCGCGTGCCGCCCTCGCCCTGATCGGCCTCGACGTCGACGTCGACACCCTGGTCGGGGACCTCGGCATCGCCCGGCAGCAGTTGGTCGAGATCGCCAAGGCCTTGAGCATCAACGCCCGCATCCTGATCTTGGACGAGCCCACCGCGGCACTGACCCGCCACGAGACCGAGAGCCTGTTCGCCGTGATGGCCGACCTCCGTCGCCGCGGGGTGGGCATGCTGTTCATCAGTCACCACCTCGACGAGATCGCCGAGGTCGGGGACACCGTCACCGTCCTGCGCGACGGCGAATTCATCGCCGAGGTGCCAGCTTCCACCCCCGAAGACGACCTCGTGAAGCTCATGGTCGGCCGCAGTATCGAGGATCAGTTCCCTCGGGTGACCGGGGACGTGAGCCAGGCGTCAGCGATCCTCACGGTCGACAACCTCACCTCGACCGGCTCGTTCAGTGACATCAGTTTCAGCGTCAAGGCCGGCGAGATTCTCGGCATCGCCGGGCTGGTCGGCGCCGGACGCACCGAACTGATCCGGGCCATCGCCGGCGCGGACCGGTACACCTCCGGAACGGTCGCGGTGCGCGGCCGGCACCTGCCGAACGGCAGCATCCAGGCGGCAATCGCCGCGGGCATCGGGCACGTGCCCGAGGACCGCAAGGGACAGGGGCTGGTGCTCGACGCATCCGTCAACGACAACCTCGGCTACGCAACGCTCGCCTCCACCGCAAAGCTCGGCCTGGTCGACTTCGCCGGCCAGCGCAGCCGGGCCGGCGAGGTGGCGACGAAACTCCGCATCCGGATGCACACCATCGACCAGCCGATCGGGGCCCTCTCCGGAGGCAACCAGCAGAAGGCCGTGTTCGGCCGCTGGATCATCGCCGCCTCCACGGTGCTGCTGCTCGATGAGCCCACCCGCGGCGTCGACGTGGGCGCCAAGGTCGAGATCTACGAACTGATGAACGCGATCACGGCGGCCGGGGGAGCCATTCTGATGGTCTCCAGCGAACTGCCCGAGATTCTCGGCATGAGTGACCGCATCCTGGTGATGCGCGACGGCCGGCTCGCCGGCGAGCTCACCGCGGCCGAGGCCACCCAAGACGCAGTCATGACACTCGCCGCCCGCGATGTCGACGAGAATCACGAACAGAGATAGGGAACCACACCATGTCCACCACAACCCTGCCGGCGAAGCGCCGCGGCCTCGACTACAAGAAATTCCTTGCCAACAATGGTGCCCTCGTCGGACTCGTCGTGCTCTGCCTCGCCCTGTTCATTGCGACTCCCGACTTCCTGACAGCGCAGAATCTGCTCAACATCGGCATCCAGGTGTCCACGGTGGCCGTGCTGGCCTTCGGGATGACCTTCGTCATCGTGGCCGGCGGGATCGACCTCTCGGTGGGTGCCGTGGCGGCCCTGTCGGCCATGTCGTCGGGCTGGATGTTCGCCAGCGCCGGTCTCCCCGGCTGGCTCGCCCTCCTCGGTGGCCTCTTCATCGGGGCCCTGGCCGGCACCATCAACGGCCTGGCCAACGCCTACGGCAAACTGCCCTCCTTCATTGCCACGCTCGCCATGCTCAGCGTGGCCCGTGGGCTGACCCTGGTCATCTCCGACGGCCGCCCGATCAAGATGCCGGCCGAGGTCTCCTTCCTCGGTGGCAGCCTGGGTCCGGTCCCGATGCCCATCATCATCTTGGTGCTGGCCGCCCTGGCCGCCTCCTTCCTGCTCAACCGCACCGTGATCGGCCGCTCGATGTACGCGGTCGGTGGCAACGCCGAAGCCGCCCGGCTGTCGGGCCTGCCGGTCAAGCGCATCCTCGTCACCGTCTTCGCCCTGGCCGGCCTGTTCGCCGCCCTCGCCGGGCTGTTGCTCGCCGGGCGCCTCGACTCCGCGCAGCCTCAGGCCGCTGCCGGCTACGAACTCGACGCCATCGCGGCCGTCGTGATCGGCGGCGCCTCGCTCGCCGGCGGCCTCGGCAAAATCTCGGGCACCTTCGTCGGCGCCCTCGTGCTCGTCGTCATCCGCAACGGTCTGAACCTGCTCAACGTGACGTCGTTCTGGCAGCAGGTCGTGATCGGCCTCGTGATCGCCCTCGCCGTGGGCATCGACGTGCTGCGCCGCAAGACCCGTAGCAGCTGACCTGGCCGACGCCCGACATCCGTTACCTCTCACCCCATCCATCAACACCCCAAAGGAATACACAATGAAGTCCTCCTCATTTCGCAAAATCGCGGCACTGACCGCCACCGCCGCACTGATCCTGGTGGGTACCACGGCCTGCGGCCGCGGCGGCGGGGACGAGGCGTCCGGCACGAAGATCGTGATGGCCCTCTCCACGCTGAACAACCCGTTCTTCGTTGAACTGCGCGACGGCGCTCAGGCTGCCGCCGACGAAGCCGGCGTGCAGTTGAACATCGTCGACGCGCAGAACGACTCGGCCACGCAGGCCAACCAGCTCGCCACCGCCGCCTCGGGCGGCACCAAGGCCGTCATCGTGAACCCGGTCGACTCCGATGCCTCCTCCTCCTCCGTGAACGAGCTGCTCAGCGCCGACATCCCCGTCATCGGGGTCGACCGCACCGTCAACGGCGCCGACCTGAACTCGCTCGTCGCGAGCGACAACGTGGCCGGAGGCCGTCAGGCTGCCGACGAACTCGCCAAGGCCATGGGCGAAAAGGGCAGCGTCATCCACCTGCAGGGTGTCTCCGGCACCTCGGCCAGCCGCGACCGCGGCCAGGGTTTCGAAGAGGGCATGAAGGCCTACCCGGACATCACCGTGGTGGCCAAGCAGACCGCCAACTTCGACCGTGCCGCAGCGCTCGACGTGACCACGAACCTGCTGCAGTCCAACCCCGGCGTGACCGGCCTCTTCGCCGAGAACGACGAAATGGCCCTCGGCGCCATCCAGGCGCTCGGCTCGCGTGCCGGCACCGAGGTCTCGGTCGTCGGCTTCGACGGCACGTCCGACGGACTCGCCGCCATCGAGGCAGGCACCCTGGTCGCCACCATCGCGCAGCAGCCGGCCGAACTCGGCAAGCTCTCCGTTGAACTCGCCATCAAGGCCATCGCGGGCGACAAGATCGAGAAGACCGTCCCGGTTGAGGTCGTCTCCGTCACGAAGACGAATGTCGGCGACTTCACCAAGTGAGTAACTCCGCCAGCACGGTCGTCGTCGTCGGGTCGATCAACGTCGACCAGCTGATCACTATCGAACGCCACCCGCTGCCCGGTGAGACCCTCATCGGAACGTCGATGGAGTTCCTCCCCGGAGGGAAAGGGGCCAACCAGGCCGTCGCGGCCGCCCAACTGGGCGCCACGGTGCGCATGGTCGGCCTCGTGGGCCGGGACCCGCAGGCCGAGGTCGCCACCGCGATCCTGACCCGCTCCGGAGTGGACCTGTCGAATGTGCACACGGTGGACGGCCCGACCGGGCTGGCACTCGTCACCGTTGCCGCCGACGGCGAGAACACCATCGTGATCATCCCCGGCGCCAACGCGCTGATGGGTGCGGAGGCTGTCCAGGCCGGCGCGACCGTCATCGCAGAGGCCGCCGTGGTCGTGCTCCAGGGTGAGATCCCCGCGGAGGGCATCGTGGCGGCACTGCGGTTGGCCACCGGCCGGGTGGTGCTGAACCTGGCGCCCGTGATCGAACTGGATGCCGCGAGCATCCGTCGGGCCGACCCGCTGGTCGTCAACGAGCACGAGGCAGCCCTCGTGCTCGCGCAGCTCGCCCCGAACACCGTCATCCCCATCGAGGATGCCGAGCTCGTCGCCCGGCTGCTCGAGTGGGGCGTTCCGTCCGTCGTGCTCACCCGCGGGGCGAAGGGTGCCATCTGTGCCGAGCGGGACGGCACGCACAGCGTGGCGTCGCCCCAGGTCGTCGCCGTGGACAGCTCGGGGGCCGGCGACGCGTTCGTCGGCGCCCTGAGCGCGCAGCTCGCGGCCGGCTCGAGCCTGTCCGAATCGGTGCGTCAGGCCGTTCGTGTGGGCGCTTTCGCGGTGCAGTCACGCGGAACGCAGACGTCGTATCCCTCCCTGGCCGACGAGCTGCCGCGGGTGCGCGCATGAAGCGCCGCGGCATCCTGAACGCCGATCTCTCCGGCGCCCTGGCCCGCCTCGGGCACACGGATGTCGTGCTCCTCGCGGATTGCGGCATGCCGATCCCGGCCGGCGTTCCCGTGATCGACCTGGCGCTGGTGCACGGTGTGCCGCGTTTCGAGCAGGTGCTCGACGCCCTGCTCGAGGAGATGGTGTTCCAGCACTGCGTGGCCGCGGAGGAGGCGAAAACCGCCCCTGCCGGGGCCTGGCTGGCCGACCGGTTCGACGCGATCGAGTACATCAGCCACGCCGAACTGAAGGACCTCTCGGCCTCGGCCAAGCTGTTCATTCGCTCGGGTGAGGCGACGCCGTTCGCGAACGCCGCGCTGGTCTGCGGCGTCTCGTTCTAGGCGCCTCGTTCCCGAACGAATTCGACGGAGATTTTGGCCATCTTGGCCCTGAGCGTCCCGAAAAGGCCGTTTTGAACGAGAATCTCCGTCGAATTCGTTCACGCCGAATCGGCTTGAACTGCGGGTGCGTCGATTACCGGTGCGTCGGCTACGGGTGACGGATGCCCCGGCCGGCCAACACGGCCCGGTAGCCCTCGCGGTAGGTCGGGTAGCTGAACGTGAAACCCGTGCTCAGCAGCAGCCGGTTGCGGAGGCGCTTGTCGCCTCCGCGCTGGCTGTCCCGCGGAGCGGGCCGGGCTGGCACAGCGGTCGTGGTGGTCGTCGCACCGGGAGTGCCGGGCGCCTCCAGCGTCGGGACCGGCAACCCGAGCTCCTCGGCGAGGAAGGCCAGCACCTCACCGCCGCGCACCGGTGCGCTGTCGACGCCGATGTACAGGGGAGCCGGTTCTTCCTCCCGCAGCATCAGGTGCACGATCGCGGCCGCGGCATCGTCCCGGTGGATGCGGTTCGTGTGCCGGGCCGAGGCCGACGCGGTGGTGCGGCCGCCGCGCACCTGGGTGATCAGGCGTTCCCGGCCGGGGCCGTAGATGCCCGACAGGCGGAAGACGACGGCCGCGGGGAGGCGGGCGTGCAGCATCCGTTCCGCCTCGAGCAAGATGGCATCGGTGCCGGGACGCGGGTTGGCGGGCGTCTGCTCGTCGACCCAGCTCTCGTCGGACACGTCGTAGACGGCGGTCGACGACACCAGCAGCACGCGGCGGGGCGAGACGTCGGCCTCGTCGAGCGCGTCGAGGAGGTTCTGCAGACCGTCGACGTAGGCCGCCCGGTAGACCGCGGGGCTGGGGTTGCCCGCGGCGATCGCCACGATCACGATCTGGGTGTCGGCCGGAACAACCGGCTTCGCCGTGCTGAGGTCGACGGACTGGCCCTCGATGCCGGCGGGAAGCACGGCCGCGTTGCGGCGCAACCCCACCACCCGGTGCCCGAGCGCGGCGAAACGCAGGCCCACCTCCGTGCCGAGGTCACCGCATCCGACAATGAGTATCGTCATCTCGCTCCTTCGTCGCCTCCAACGCTAGCGGCCCCGCCGAACGCTGACAGCACCGAGCAGTAGGCTCGCGGAGTGAGTGAATCATTCCGCAGCATGCTGCGTTCCCTGCCGGATTTCCCTGCCGCGCTGCCGGTTTTCGACCCGGCGTCGGCGCCACTCGACCCTGCTGAGCTGTTCCGGTCCTGGCTCGACGAGGCCCTCACGGCCGGGGTTCCCCAGCCGCACTCGTTCAGCCTCGCGACTGTCGGCGCAGAGGGCATGCCGTCGTCGCGCATGCTCATCCTCAAGAACCTCGACGCCGAGGGCTGGCACTTCGCCACCTCGCGACTGTCGCGCAAGGGCCGGGAGCTGACGGAGCATCCGCTGGCCGCGATGAATTTCTTCTGGTCGGCCCTGGGACGCCAGGTGCGCGTGGTCGGCCCGGTCACCGAGTTGTCGACGGATGCCTCGGCGGCCGACTGGGCCGAACGGCCCGAAGCCGACGGATCGGAGAACCCCACCTGGCAGCTATACGCCCTGCGCCCGGTCGAGGTCGAGTTCTGGCAGGCCGACCCCGGCCGACGGCACGTGCGTCATCGCTACCTGATTCCCGCCGCGGACTGAGCGCGACCGCGGACTGAGCGCGACCTGGGCTGAGCGCGACTACTTCCAGCGGGGCTGCGGCACCTGGCTCGTAGGTGGTCACTTCACACTTACGCTCCGGCGTGCCCGAATGATGAGCCAACGGAGACACCGGATCGAAGGTCCTAGAAGTCCTCGTAGGTGAACGCATCGTCTTCGAGGAGCTGCGTCCAGGGTTCCGGCCGTGGGGAGCGGACTCTCTGCAGAGTGACGGTCGAGTTCGGCGTGATCAGCAGTGTGGTCAGGAATCCGGCGGAGTTGATCACGTTGATGAATCCGCCACCGCGCTGCACAGCGTCGGCGACGGAGGATTTCCATGACGCCAGGTCGTCGTCGGTGTCGACGACGTAGCGGTCGCCATTCACGGTCAGGCGGTACTCGTTCATGGATACAGACCTTGTCTCTCGGAGGACC
Source organism: Cryobacterium sp. TMT3-29-2 (assembly GCF_004564305.1). NCBI lineage: Bacteria > Bacillati > Actinomycetota > Actinomycetes > Micrococcales > Microbacteriaceae > Cryobacterium > Cryobacterium sp. TMT3-29-2. The sequence continues at coordinate 6,718 of NZ_SOGK01000041.1, read as the reverse complement.
CTGAGGCCACGTTGGTTCAGCAGAGGTCGGAAGATGACGTAAGAAATAGGCGTCGGGTAGTAATATATAGCGATTAGTTCGAATTCCAAACTATTCTATGTTGGAACTTTATAGACGTCATCGCTAGGGTGGTTTCGGTACGTTGAACCAGCTGACTGCTGCTTGTTGATGTCGGGAGAAACCATGTTCAAGGAGAATGGCTCCGTCCAGGTTCTTGAGGGTGTTACCGCTGCGGTGGTCGTCCTGCTCCGAGCGTTGGACAAGACCCGTGCAGGGATGGCGGCGCAGGCCGGCTTCACGGGATCGGAGATTCGGGTGCTTTTCCGCATCTCGGAGGCAGGCCGGGTGACACCGAAGATGTTGGCTGGTTCCACAGACCTCTCGATGGGTGCGGTCACCGCGATCTGTGACCGGCTGGTCGCTCGAGACGTCGTGCGTCGTGTTGCCAACCCTGTCGACCGGCGAAGCCTGTTCCTGGAGCTGACTGCGACGGGTGAGACGCTGATGGAGCGTATCTACGGTGATTTCCGTGCACGGATCGGCAGAGCCCAGGGACAGATGTCCAGCACGGAACAGGCGCTGCTCGAGGCGCAGTTGCTCAGTATCGCGGCAGCGCTCGGCTACGACCTGGAAGATGGCCTTGCCGGGGCGCAGGGTCCAGCGATGACGAGCGCCTGACGGTCGCCTCAGAATCCCCTATCGGGTGAAGCGGAGTACGTTCGGAACATGACGTGGTCGGGTGTGACAAGGAGCTGTAGCGAGAATTGCAGGAGGGAGTGCCATGCGTGATCAATTTGCGGTGGCCGAGGAAGCGTTGTCAGCTTTGGCGGGTAGCGAGTCGCGCTTGTTCGAGCCTTTCCTGGGGGCGCTGCCCGTGGACGGGGTGTCAATCTCGACGTTCGGTGACTTTCTCCCTGCTGAGACGGTATCGGCGAGCGACGCCCAATCGTTGCGGCTGGACGAGTTGCAATTCGACCTGGGCGAGGGTCCATGTTGGGACGCTCTGGAAACCGGCATGCCGGTTTTCGAGCCGAATATTCGCGAACGGCCGAACCGGGTGTGGCCAGCGTTCTCGGAGGCGATCATCGCCGAGGAGCTCGGTGCGGTTTTCGCCTTTCCTTTGGTGCTGGGGCCGTTACGGATCGGGGCGATCGACCTGTACACCAGCAGGCCCAGTCAACTCAATGACCTGCATATCCGGAACGCTTCGGGTCTCGCGACCATCGTCAGCCGTCTCGTTCTCGCTCGAGCCATCCGCCTGTCCCACAGCGAAATCGAGGGCGAAACCGACCTGCGCAGACAGTTCTCCCGACGTGAAGTGCATCAGGCCACCGGCATGGTGCTGGCGCAACTGGGGATTTCTGCCGTGGACGCCCGTCTGGTCATCCAGGGCCATGCTTTCGCCTTGGGCCGGTCTGTGCAGGAGATCGCGGAGGAGATCATCGGCCGGCGATTGACTTTTGCAGTAAGAGAAAACCAGATCGAAGGGTCTCATGATTGATGAAACGAGAGAGGATCGCCTCATCGATACGTTTGCGACCCTCGCTGACACCCTGGTGGCCGGTTATGACGTGGTGGAGCTCTTGCAAACCCTCGTGGAGAGTTGCACCGGCCTGTTCGACATCGCGGCGGCAGGAATTCTCCTGGCCGATGAAAACGGCGAGCTCGAAGTCGTCGCTTCCACCAGCGAAGCCAGCCGGCTTGTGGAAGTCATGCAACTCAGTGCTGCGGCGGGCCCGTGCGTGGAGTGTTTCACCTCTGGGTCGGTTGTGTCCCTGCCGGACGTGGAGGACAGCCCGCCCGCGTGGCGGCGGTTTCGGGACAGCGCCAGGGAGCAGGGTTTTGCCGCGGTCCATGCGATCCCGTTGCGGCTGCGCGAGACGACCATCGGTGCCCTCAACTTGTTGTCGACTGTTCCCGGCGCTCTGCGCCAACAGGACGTTCGTGCGGCCCAGGCTTTGGCGGATGTCGCCACGATCGGGATTCTGCAGGAACGCACGCTCCGGGAAAGCAATTCGGTGCGGGAGCACCTGACGATTGCGCTGAATTCCCGAGTCGTGATCGAACAGGCCAAGGGTGTGATTTCGCATTCCCGCGGAGTCTCGATGGAGGACGCATTCGCGTTGCTCCGGAATCACGCTCGCAGCAACCACCTGCTGTTGTCGCAGGTCGCTCAGGGGCTTGTCGACCAGACCCTCGTCATCTGATCCTGCCCGCCAGCGGGTGCGCGTGGTGAGCAACAAGTGAGCAAGCGACCGTCGTCTCCCAGGGCGGACGCGTAGTCTCGATCGAGGAGTTCGGCGCATCGGGCCTCGACGCATCCGTCGACGTCGCCAGGGCGTCGAACGGCCCCCGAACTCGTCACCGACTAAGGACGCACCACAATGACATCCACCATTTCGACCTCCACCCGTTCTCTCGACGCCGCCAGCGTCGCCCGGTGCATCGATCACACCCTCCTCAAGCCCGAGGCCACCGCGGAGGACGTGACCGCGCTCATCGCCGAGGCAATTGAGCTCGGCGCCTACTCGGTCTGTGTCTCCCCGTCGATGCTGCCGCTGCGCATCCCCGCCGGCGCCGACCTCAAGGTTGCTGTCGTCTGCGGTTTTCCCAGCGGAGACCACCACAGCGCCATCAAGGCTGCCGAAGCCGCCCTCGCCATTGAGCAGGGGGCCGACGAGATCGACATGGTCATCGACATCGGTGCTGCCAAGGCCGGCCGGTTCGCCGATGTGCAGGCCGACATCGCGGCCGTGCGGGCCGGCATCCCAACGCCGGGAGTGCTCAAGGTGATCATCGAATCCGCGGCGCTGACGGATGCTGAGATCGTCGCCGTGTGCCGCGCCGCAGTGGCCGAGGGCGCCGACTTCGTCAAGACTTCCACCGGTTTTCACCCTGCCGGCGGGGCGACCGTGCACGCGGTGAGCTTGATGAAGCAGACCGTGGGCGACAGGGCCCAGGTGAAGGCGTCCGGCGGGGTGCGCAGCTTCAACGACGCCCTGGCCATGATCGCGGCCGGCGCAACCCGCCTCGGTGTCTCCGGCAGCGCCGCCCTGCTCTCGGGCGCCACTCCGGCAGAATCGGCCGGGGACTACTGACCCTCCGCCCGGCACGGTGAGCCCACGGTGTGACGCGGGCGGCGATTGGCGATTGGATTCGGCACGATTTGCCTCATGAGGGGCCCGCCTCGGTATGTATTGTCTACGTTCAAATCTCTAGCTAGGCTTTTCTGATCAATGGTGATACATCCTCAAGTCTGTGTGGTGGAGTGTGAGCTCATCGGATCAATTCCTGGCCGGCGAATCGGAGCTGCCTGATTCCGACCCGAATCAACCTGTCTGGACCGCGGCCCCGCCGATTTTCGTGCCTCGCCCCACGACGGCACGATTTGGTCTGGGACCGACGGACACGTTCGGGATCTACCTGAGAAAGATCGGCAGGGTGGCCCTTCTCAACGCGGAGGAGGAGGTTGACCTGGCCCGGCGGATGGAGGTGGGCCTGTTCGCCGCAGCACGTCTCGCCCGGGGTGTCGCCGATTTGGCTCTGACCCGGGACCTCATCTGGCTTGCCCGGGACGGCGAACGGTCCAAGACCCGGTTCATCGAGGCAAACCTGCGCCTGGTGGTCAGCGTCGCCAAACAGTATTCCGGCCGCAAGATTCCAATCATGGATCTCGTTCAGGAAGGCAACCTCGGCCTGTTGCGCGCGGTGGAGAAATTCGATTACACGACCGGGTACAAATTCTCCACCTACGGAATCTGGTGGATCCGGCAGTCCATCCACCGGGGCATGATCGGCGCTGCACGGACAATTCGGATCCCGTTGCACGCCGTGGAGAAGCTCAACAAGGTCAAGCGCATCCGCCGCGACCTCACCGCCAGCCTGTACCGCGAACCCACATTGGCGGAGCTGGCCGAGGCCTGCGGGGCTTCGATGGCCGACGTGCGGACCTTGCTCNACGTGCGGACCTTGCTCGATTGGGACGTCGAACCGATCTCGTATCAGACCCCACTCGGCGAGGGCTTGGCCGACATCTCCGAGCTGATCATGGACGATGATCTGCCCCAGCCGGAGGAGTACGCGGCGCTTGCCCTGCGCCGCTCTGACATCACCTTTCATCTCGACGCGCTGCCCACACGGGAGCGGATGATCCTGGAGGCACGGTTCGGGCTCAACGGCGACCAACCTCGCACCCTTGACCAGATCGCCGTCCGCGAGGGTGTGACCCGGGAGCGCATCCGCCAGCTCGAGAAGCGGGCCCTGGCGATGATGCGCACGCCGGCCCTCGAGCTCTATCTGAGGGAGTGAGGCTTTACATCCGAGTCGCGCCCGACAGGCGATCACCCGCGCCTTCCGGAAAACGTGCGCCTGCCGTGCACTCGACATTCCCTGCTTGATTCTGTGACGAACACCCGCCGAGATACGACTACTTGTTAAGAGATTCTCGCAGAGGACAGGTTGTCGCTCGGTGGGACAAGCTTCGATCGCGTCCGGTTCATCTAGGTGTTCTGTGACGCGGTTGAGCGAGGTCGCCCTGACCCTCTGAGGTTTATACCTGCGTCAGTAGAGGAGCTATCGCCATGGCAACATTCGACTCATCCGGTTCACCCATCAATCGAAACATCGACGACCCTGGCTCTGACGCTACGGTGCCCGCAGGCAGGTCGGTGCCCAACCGCAACGAGGCCGTCGGTCGTGACGAGGCCGTCGGTCGCAACGAGGTCGTCGGTCGCAACGAGGTCGTCGGTCGCGACAAGGCCGTCGGTCGCAACGAGGTCGTCGGTCGAGACAAGGCCCGTTTCGGTGGGATCCAGTGGGGGCCGGCGTTCTTCGGGTGGCTCACCGCGACCGGGACCGCCGTGATCCTCACCGCGCTGTTCGCTGCGGCTGGAGCCGCAGTCGGCCTGGGCGGCGCCGATTCCGCCGACCAGGCTGCCGGAACAGCCGCCGAGAACGCCGACACCATCGCACTGGTCAGTGCGATTGTGCTCGCGGTCGTGGTGTTCGTGTCCTATCTCTGCGGCGGTTACGTCGCCGGCCGCATGGCCCGCTTCAGCGGCATCAAGCAAGGAATCGCGGTCTGGGTGTGGGCGATCGTGATCGCGGCCTTCGTCGGAATCATCGGTGTCATTGCCGGCGGTGAGCTCAACCTGCTGGGAAACCTGAACAGCTTGCCCAGCATTCCGCTCAATCCGGAAGGTCTCACAGCGGGCAGCATCATCACCGCGATCGTCATCGTCCTTGTCAGCCTCGTCGGTGCGATCATCGGCGGACTCGCCGGAATGCGGTTCCACCGCCGCGTGGACCGCGAAGTACTCGGCCGCTGACACCCAACACCAGACACCTGCACGGGGTGTCCGGGTGGGCGCAGTTCTGCCCGGTCGCTCCCGTATTTTCGCACCCCATAACTACAAATGCAGCTCAAACGAAAAGAGACCACCATGGCTCGCCTGCTCAAGTTCCTCCCCGTAATCCTGACCCTGGTCACCAAATACCTGCGCAGCCCGCAGGGGAAGGCCGCGATTCAGAAGATTCGCTCGTCGCGCCGTCGGCCGAAGAACGCCCGCACTACCCGCCCCACGTACTGAAGGAGTCCGGCCGGGCTACGATCACCTGCCCCACCCAGCCCAGCCCAGCCCCACCCAGCCCAGCCCCACCCAGCCCAGCCCCACGCAGATCCTGACAGCCACCGCCGACGCTGATAAAGACTGGGAAGAGCCTGAGATAGTTGCAGGCGGCCGGTATCGGGCATGAGACATCGGCCTCGGCCGCCGTCATAAGTAGTACCTGACCCTGTACACACTCGTACGGGAAGACGAATCACCAATGAGGAGTACTCCGTGACTGGACGCAATACCGTTGTTCGAAGCCTGCACGATGTGGGATTGGCGCTGTGGGCCGGGGGTGCCTTGATGGGCGCCGTCGGGCTCAACGGGAGCGCGTCAACCGCGAAAGACCCCCGCGAGCGCGTGGCTCTGGCGAGTGAGGGGTGGAAGCGGTGGGCGCCGGTTCAGGTCGCAGCTCTTGTCGCCCACGGCGTGGGTGGCGCAGGCCTGATTCTCGGAAACAAGGCGCGTCTGGCCGGCCAGCCGGAAGGCCGCACGAACACGATCGTGAAACTCGCCCTCACCGGTGTGGCTGCCGGCACAACTCTGTACTCCGGGATTCTCGGCAAGAAGATGAGCGACCATTCGGGGGAGGCCACCGACGGAATCACCGAGGCCGGTCCGGGTACGTCTGCACAGCTGGAGGCCCAGCAGCGACAGCAGCGGGTGCTGCAGTGGGTGACCCCCGCTCTCACGGCGATCCTGATCGTGCTCGCCGCTCAGCAGGGTGAGCAGCAGCGACCGGTTGCCGGGTGGATGGCGCGATTCGCACCACACTCTCGCTAGCCGGCAGGTGGGGCGACACGTCGCCCCGAACGAATTCGACGGAGATTCTGGCCAAATCGCCCCATATCGGCCCGAAATGGCAGTTTTCAACGAGATTCTCCGTCGAATTCGTTCTGCACCGGAGGTGCAGCTCCACGGCCGAGCAGCGGCCACTCCGTGGTGCAGGCGACTGAGCCTGTGCGGGAGCGACACCACCAACCGAACAGGGCTCACAGACCTAGGTGTAACTCCCAGAGACCTTGTGAACGCGGTTGATGGGTGGGGTGTTTCCGATGCCGCTGTGGGGTCTGTGGTGATTGTAGTCATGGACCCACTGCTGGTAGGTG
>NZ_SOGK01000114.1:0-10070 GCF_004564305.1 Cryobacterium sp. TMT3-29-2 | reverse complement strand
ACGTTCGCCTGCACCAGACCCTCGGCTACTCAACACCCACCGAACGACTCATCAAACTCACACTCGCCGCCTAAAATGAAACCGAGGACCCCGTCCGAAAAGACCGGGTTACCCCAGGCGACGGATGCCGCGTGTCGCGAAATTCTCCGCAGTTACGGTGTTCTATTTCGCGCTGGCAGTCGCCCGCGGTTGCGCGCCGGCCACCTCTGGCGCCAGCGCCTTGTTCGCGTCGAGAACCTTGCGGTACGCGGGAAGGTGACTGAACAGTTCATCGGTGAGCGGGTTGCGCCGTCTCTTCACGATTGTGTAGATCTGGTAGACGACAACGGCGATGTTGGCGGCGAGAGCCAGGGCGCTGACGGCGAACAGGGCGACCGGATCGTGCGACGACTGCACCGAGAACGACGAGCTGGACACGAAGGTCGGGAAGGCCATAGTGAACATCATCCAGAACGCCAGGGTTTGCGCGCGATGTTGCAGCCAGGCGCCGCGCTTGATGAAGAAGGCCGGGATCGTGCACGAGACGAGCAGGGCCGCGCCGGCGTAGAACGAGTGGTCCCCGACCGCGTTGTAGACGTAGGCGAAGTTCCAGAGGTCGTAGGCGATGATCCAGAACCACAGCATGTCCGGCCAGATCATGTCCTTCTTCGGGCCGCGGCTGATGATGATGCCGGCCCAGCCGCAGATCGTGACCAGGTTCAGCAGCCCGGCGATACCGTTCATGATGTTCCACGGCCCGCCCACCATGAAGACCCCGTCGACCATCCCGTTCAGTCCGTAAACCTCGAAGTCGCGAATCACGGCCTCGAAGATGTTGAGAGCCAGAATGAATGCGGGAAACATCAGCGCGTACCGGTTCTTGGACAGACGCGGGATGAAACGGATGGCCATGAAGCCCAGGCATCCGGCGAGAGCCGAGTAGACCTTGACCCAGTGGAACCAGGTTCCCGTGCTGGAACCGGCGCCGGCGGTAGTCGGCCAGACGAAGAGCGTGAGCGCGACCGGCAGCGCGATGAACAGCACCAGCGCCGCCCATTTGTTGGACCGGGCGACCTCGTTGGCGATCATCAGTCCCGCGACGACCGCCAACCACATCAGGGTGGACGACCAGGGGATGGTTTCGAATAGGAACATGTGCGACTACTCCTTTGAATTGCATGAAGACGGTGAGGCCGGCGCGGTGCGCTCGAGGTGCAGCGTCTGGCGCACAATCGCCACGAGCACCTCGTCCGTGACGGCGGGCTTCGATCGAACGAGGCCGATTAGACCGAACACCAGCACGTAGAACACTTCGGCGACATTGTCGATCCGGATCTGGTGCCGCCGCGCGTAGGCCTCGACGGTGGTGACCTGCAGGCGATCGACGACGGCCATGACCGCCCGGTCGACGAACTCGTTGTAGAGGCCCGCGTACTCGGTGCGGCCGAGCTCCTCCCTGAATAGGTCGGTGCGGTGCAGGTGATGGCGGAACAACGCTATGCAGTCCACCAGGGCGCGGTCGATGTCGCCGGGGATCCGCGCGGCATCCCAGCGATCGAGGTCGGCCACGAACTCCGCGATGTGGTCCTCGCAGATGAGGTCGATGATCGCCTCTTTGTCCGGGAAGTAGTGGTAGATCAGGCCGCGGGTGACCCCGACTCGGGCCGCGATGTCCGTGATCGACACGCGGGCGACCCCACTCTCGGCAACGAGTTCCCGGGCGGCCCGGAGAATCTCGTCCCGGCGCTCGTCCGGTTGCTTGCTCTGGCGCACGGGCGTCTTCGATGTGAAAGCGTCGGGCATCGGAGCCTCCTCAACGGCTGTGTCGAAAACCTCTGGCGGGGCGAGAGCCGCCCACTGTTCCAGATCCTACGACCACGATTAACACTGTGTCAATGACAGAGCGTCAACGGATGTCCCTGCCGCCTCGCGGCATCCGTCGCCTCTGCACCTCGCCCCCTCCTCGTTCGACCGTTCGCGCCGCCCTGGCTGGCCTGTCTGCCCGCCCCGCCCCGCCCGGCCTGCCCGCCCGGCCTGCGCGCTCCGCTTGCGCGCTCCGCTCCGCTGCCGCAACTGTTGCCGGCGCGGACAACTGTGCCCGGTGTGCCGGCAACAGTTGTCCGCCCTGGCAACAGTTGCGGTCGAGTGTCGACTCCGGACGCGGAACGTCACATGAACCGCCGCGAATACAACAGCATTTATGATGGGAGCTTGGCTGTGCCCGCGTCCCCGAACCTTTGGAGTGCCACGTGAGCTTGATCGTGCAGAAGTTCGGCGGATCATCCGTCGCCGACGCCGAAAGCATCAAACGTGTGGCCAAACGAATCGTTGACACCCGAAAAGCGGGCAACGAGGTCGTCGTCGCCGTCTCCGCGATGGGCGATTCCACCGACGAACTCCTCGACCTCGCGCACCAGGTCACCCCGATCCCCGCGCCGCGTGAACTCGACATGCTCCTCACCGCGGGTGAGCGCATCTCGATGGCGCTGCTCGCCATGGCGATCAAGAGCATGGGCTACGACGCCCGCTCCTTCACCGGCAGCCAGGCCGGCATGATCACGGATGCCCAGCACGGCGCCGCCCGCATCGTCGACGTGACTCCCGGGCGCATCCGCGATGCGCTCGACGAGGGTGCCGTCGCGATCGTCGCCGGCTTCCAGGGCTTCAATCGCGACACCAAGGACATCACCACGCTCGGCCGCGGCGGCTCCGACACGACCGCCGTCGCGCTGGCCGCCGCCCTCAACGCCGACATCTGCGAGATCTACACGGATGTCGACGGCGTCTTCACCGCGGACCCGCGCGTCGTTCCCCGCGCCCACAAGCTCGACCGGATCTCTAGCGAGGAGATGCTCGAGCTCGCCGCCGCGGGTGCCAAGGTCCTCTACATTCGTGCGGTGGAATATGCGCGTCGGCACGGTGTGACGCTGCATGTGCGGTCCTCGTTCAACAACAACGTGGGAACGATCGTCTACAACCCCGACACCACGAGCCCGCACGTCGCGATCCCGAATTCGTCGGCCACCGAGCGCACGCATCCCAATAACGCATCCGCGAATGGAGAGACAGTGGAAGAGCCAATCATCGCCGGGGTCGCCGCCGACCTGAGCGAAGCCAAAATCACGGTCGTCGGCGTTCCCGACATCCCGGGCAAGGCCGCGCAGATCTTCAAGATCGTCGCGAAGACCAACGCGAACGTCGACATGATCGTGCAGAACGTCTCTGCCGCGTCTACCGGGCTGACTGATATCTCCTTCACCCTGCCCAAGTCGGAGGGCCAGCAGGTGCTCACCGCGCTGACCAATGAGCAGGCCAACGTCGGATTCGCCGGACTGCAGTACGACGACCAGATCGGCAAGCTCGCTCTCGTCGGCGCCGGCATGCGCACCAATACGGGCGTCTCCGCGAAGCTGTTCGAGGCGCTGTTCGAGGCCGGGATCAACATTGAAATGATCTCCACCAGCGAGATCCGCATCTCGGTGGTCACCCGCGCCGACACCATCAACCAGGCGCTGCGGGTCGTGCACACCGCATTCGGCCTGGACTCCACCAACGACGCCGTCGTGCACGGTGGCACCGGCCGCTAGCGGGCATCCGTCGGCCCGACCCGCCGGACCCGGCCGGACCCGTCCGCCCCGGCCGGACCCGATCAGTCGGAGCCGGGCCCGGTGTCCGGCCCGGCCTCAACCGGCGCCGACCGCGCTCACCCGGTTCCCCCGTGGCTAACTCAGGAGAAGCAGAGGCCACAGGCCCGATTCGGCCGGAATTCGGTTCAAATCGGGAGAATCTCCTGAGTTAGCCACAGAAGCAAGAAGCAAGAGGCAAGAGGCAAGAGGCAAGAGGCAAGAGGCAAGAGGCAAGAAGCAAGACGCAAGAATCAAGTGCAAGTGCAAGTGCAAGTGCAAGTGCAAGTGCAAGTGCAAGTGCAAGTGCAAGTGCAAGTGCAAGTGCAAGTGCAAGAAGCAAGAACACGAGCCGAAGCAGCAATTGCCACGGCACCCAGCGGAGGAAACACAGTGACCAGCACCGCAGCAACCAGCACCGCAGCAGGAATCCAGATCGGCGTCGTCGGAGCCACCGGCCAGGTGGGAGCCGTCGTGCGCCGCCTGCTGGAGGAGCGGGACTTCCCGATCAGCGGCATCCGTTTCTTCGCGTCCGCCCGGTCCGCGGGATCCGTGCTGCTCTTCAAGGGCGAGAAGATCGTCGTCGAAGACGCCGCCATGGCCGATCCCAGCGGCCTCGACGTGGCCATCTTCTCCGCCGGCGCCACGCTCTCGAAAACTCAGGCTCCCCGGTTCGCCGCGGCCGGCGTGACCGTGATCGACAACTCCTCCGGCTGGCGGATGGACCCCGACGTGCCGCTGGTCGTCAGCGAGGTCAACCCCGAGGCGATCAAGCTCGCGACCAAGGGCATCATCGCCAACCCGAACTGCACCACCATGGCGGCCATGCCCGTGCTGAAGGTGCTGCACGACGAGGCCGGCCTCGAACGCCTCATCGTGAGCACCTACCAGGCCGTCTCCGGCAGCGGCCTCGCCGGCGCCCGCGAACTCGCCAGCCAGGTGCGCGCCGCCGCCCAGAGCGACAACCTGCTGCAGCTGGTGCACGACGGGTCCGCCGTGCCGATGCCGGCGCCTATGGTCTACGCGCGCCCGATCGCGTTCGACGTGATCCCGCTGGCCGGGTCCATCGTCGACGACGGCGACTTCGAGACCGACGAGGAGAAGAAGCTTCGCAACGAGAGCCGCAAGATCCTCGAGCTGCCCGATCTGCTCGTCTCCGGCACCTGCGTGCGCGTGCCCGTCTTCACCGGCCACGCCCTCTCGATCAATGCCGAGTTCGCCAACCCGCTGACCGTCGCCCGCGCCCTCGAACTGCTCGCCACCGCCCCCGGCGTGGTCGTGACGGATGTCCCCACACCCCTCGAAGCGGCCGGCCAGGACCCGAGCTTCGTCGGCCGTGTACGCCAGGACAGCGGCGTGCCGAACGGGCGCGGACTGGCCCTGTTCATCACCAGCGACAACCTCCGCAAGGGTGCAGCCCTCAACGCCGTGCAGATCGCGGAGCTCGTCGCGGCGGACCTGCTCGTTCGCTGACCGCGTGGTGGTGTACGGCCAGCCGCACACTCCGCTAGTGTCAGACTTCGTGGACGAGATTCGGAACTCCAGCGGCGTCAAACGCCTGGCGTTCCTGGCGTTTGCCGGAATCGGCCTTTCACTCATTCTCGCCTCGCTCGTGCTCCTCCTGGACGACCCGTCGGACAGCTGGCTGATCGCCGGGGTCGGCGTGGTCTGCGCGGCCATCCTCGAGCTCACCTGGGTGCGCGTGGGAGCCGTGGCGCACCGCAGTCCGATGATCAGCCTCCCCGTGCTGGCGCTGCCGGCGCTGGCCCCGACGCTCTCCCTGCAGGTCTCGGCGGGGGTGATCGTGCTCGGCGTTCTGCTGGCCATCCTGGTCGAGTCCCAGCGGGCATCCGTCGCGCTTTACAGTGCCGGCCTCCAGGGTGCCGGGGCCCTCGTGGCTATCGGCCTGTTCTCCGGGTTCACCGTCGGAGGAACGCCGATCCTCGCGGGCGTGGCCGCGGCATCCTCGGGCTATGTCGTCTTCATCATTGTGACCGAGGTGCTGCGGCAGCGTTTCGTCGCCGGCCCTCGGACAACCGGGCGGCGCGGCGGCGCGCGCCCACTGTCGCCGCTGCGGGTTCTCCTCGTGCTGATCGGAACCGTCGTGGTCACGGTGGCGGCGGCGCACTGGAGCGTCGTGGGAGTGCCGTTCCTGGTCGAGGTCAACAGCACTCTCGATGCCGTCATTGTGTTGTTCACCCTGATGATCATCGCCTCGGTGGTCAAGGTCTCCACGATGATGACGGTCATGCGCAAGCGGCTGGCGGGCATGGTCGCCGCCACGAGCGCGCTGGCCGCCGACCCGGCCGCCGAGCCCTCCGGCCGGGCCGCCAGCACCGGGAACACCAGCACCGCCACCACAGGCATAGGCACCGCCGGCACGGGCATCGCCACGATGAGCGCCGCCGACAACATCTGCCCCAACACGAGCGCCGCCGCCGAATTCCCGGCCCCCGAGCCCGGCTCCCCGGCGGCCGTCACCGATCTGCTGCGCCGCGTGGTGGCGGATGCGATCGGGGCCGAGTCCGTCGTCGTGCGCAGCGAACCCGCGCGTCCGGGCGAGATCAGCATGCTGCTGCCCCTGGCCGGCGCCATCGGGCCGGACCAGTACATCGTCGCCCGGCGCGACGCCATGGACGGCGCCTTCACCGGCAACGATAAGCGCGCCCTGCAGGCCCTCGCCACGACCGCCGAGATGGTCGTGCGGGCCCGCCGCAACATCGCCGGCCTCACCCTGCGGGCCAACACCGATCCTCTCACCAGCCTGCCGAACTACGGCGCGTTCCAGGAAGCCCTGGCGAACATCAACGACCACCGGGACTACTCCGAGGCCCTGGCCGTGCTGTTCATCGACCTCGACGAGTTCAAACGCCTGAACGACCGTTTCGGCCACCAGACCGGCGACGAGGTGCTGCGCGAGCTCGGGCGCCGGCTGAGCGCCGTGGTGCGTCCGAACGACGTGGTTGCCCGGGTCGGCGGCGACGAGTTCGTGATCATCCTTACCCACCTCGCGTCACTGGCCGAGGCGAAGTCCATCGCCGAGCGCATCCTGGTGGTCTCCGGGGAGCCGATGGTCATCGGCCAGACATCGCACAGCCCCATCATCAGCGTGGGACTGGCCTACTCAGCGCACCGGGAAACCGACGTCAACCAGTTGGTTCAGGATGCCGACCGGTCGATGCTCGCGATCAAGAAGTCCCGGCGGCGAGGCGGCCCGTCCAAGGAGAGCAGCCTCAATATCTCCAGTCACCGCTCCTCGCAGATGAACGACATCATCGCCAACGCCATCGACGAGGACCTGCTCGAACTCGCCTTCCAACCCATCGTCAGCCTCGTCACCGGGCAGATCTGGGCGTTCGAGGCCCTCGTGCGCTACACCGACCCGGACCTCGGCCCGCTGTCTCCGCCGTCGATCGTGGAGAAGGCGAAGGGTCTCGGCCGGCTCGACGCGATGACCCGCCAGGTGGCCGTGAAGGCCATGGCCGCGGCCGCGGACTTCCGGCTGGTCGAGCCGCGCGTGGTCTGCATGACCATCAACGTCGAGGCCGGGCAGATCCTGCCCGAACGCGTCGGCACCTACATCGAGCAGCTCGCCGACCGCTACCCCGGCATCTCACTCTGCCTCGAGCTCAACGAGCGGTCGATGACCAAGGTGACCCCGGCCATCCGTGCCCAGGCCGACCGCCTGCGCGACCTCGGCATGATGATCGCGCTCGACGACTACGGCTCCCAGGACTCCTCGGTCGACTCCCTGGTGCGGATGCCCATGGACATCCTCAAAATCGACCGCAGCCTGGTCGACGACCTCGACGACATCCGCCAGCGTGAGGTGCTCACCGCCCTGCAGGGTTTCGGCGACAACCTCGAGTACTCGATGATCGTCGAGGGCGTGGAGAACGAGGCGATGGTGAACCACCTGAGTGCGCTGGGCATCCGGAGCGCGCAGGGGTTCCACTACGGCGTGCCGGAGAGCTTCGAGAAGACCCTGTCACGGCTGGAACTGCACGGCGCCCGCGCGGTCGTGCCGAGGAGCCCGGCCGTGCTCGCCGCCGTTCTCCCGGTCGTTGGTGCTGCAGACGGCTCAGTGCCTGCCGCCGTTCTCCCGGTCGTCGGTGCTGCAGACGGCTCAGTGCCTGCCGCCGTTCTCCCGGTCGTCGGTGCTGCAGACGGCTCAGTGCCTGCCGCCGTTCTCCCGGTCGTCGGTGCTGCAGACGGCTCAGTGCCTGCCGCCGTTCCGGCCGCTGTGCCGCAGCTCTGACCGTTCCACTACCCTTGAATTCATGAGCATAGAACCGGTTCCGTTCGAGGTGGAGACGCTCGTTCTCGACCTCGATCCCGAACGGCGGGCCCTGCTCTACCCGGTGCTCGACACCGTGCGCGATGCCATGCCCGACGGTTACCGGCTCGGGGTCTACAACGGCATCCTCGGCTGGGTGGTGCCGCTGGAGACCTACCCGAACACGTACAACAAGCAGCCACTGGCCTATGTCAGCCTGGCCGCCCAGAAGAACTACAACTCGCTCTACCTGATGGGCCTCTACAGCTTTCCCGAGAAGGATGCCGCGTTCCGCGCCGCCTGGACGTCCACCGGCCGCACGTTGAACATGGGCAAGAGCTGCGTGCGTTTCAAGACGCTGGCCGACCTCGATCTCGACCTCATCGCGCGCGAGGTCGCGAGCGTGTCGGTCGACGATTTCATTGCGAACTACGAGCGGGTGAGAAGCCGCGACTGAGCCGCTTCGTGCACCGTTTCGGAGCCAACCGTAACCTGACGCGCCTGCGTTCCGGCGGGAGGCATCCGTTACCACCGATATGGTGGAAGGGTGAATCCAATGGCGAAGATTGATGTCGTTCTTATTGGTGGCGGCATCATGAGCGCCACCCTCGGTACCTTGATCAAGCAGTTGCAGCCCGACTGGAGCATTGAGGTTTACGAGCGGTTGGGGGAAGTCGCTCAGGAAAGCTCGAACCCGTGGAACAACGCGGGCACCGGCCATGCTGCGCTGTGTGAGCTGAATTACATGCCCGAGGCGAAGGACGGTACGGTGACCGCGGCCAAGGCCGTGGCCATCAACGAGCAGTTCCAGATCAGCCGTCAACTGTGGGCGCACCTGGTGGAGACGGGTGTGCTGCCCGCTCCCACCAACTTCATCAATTCCACGCCGCACATGACATTCGTGCATGGCAAGAGCAGTGTCGAATACCTGCGCAAGCGGTTCGCGGCGCTCAAGGGAGAGCCCCTGTTCGCGGGCATGGAGTACAGCGAGGACCCGGCCGTGATCGGCACCTGGACCCCGCTTCTCACCCAGAAGCGCCCGAAGAACCAGAAGATCGCGGCGACCAGAATCGTATCGGGCACCGACGTGGACTTCGGCGCCCTCACCCGCCACCTCTTCGCCAACCTCACCGCCGAGGGTGTCGGCGTGCACACGAACCAGCAGGTCACGGGTGTGAAACAGCGCACGGATGGCACGTGGAAGCTCAACCTGCGCCGCCTGGTCGGCAACCACCCGAGCGTCGTCAACGCCCGGTTCGTCTTCGTCGGCGCGGGCGGCGGCGCCCTGGCGCTGCTGCAGCAGAGCGGTATCCCCGAGATCAAGGGTTTCGGAGGGTTCCCGATCAGCGGGCAGTTCCTGCGCACGACGAACCAGAAGCTCGTCGACCAGCACCACGCGAAGGTCTACGGCAAGGCCGCCAAGGGTGCTCCGCCCATGTCGGTGCCGCACCTCGACACCCGCGTCGTCGATGGGGAGACCTCGCTGCTGTTCGGCCCGTACGCCGGCTTCACGCCGAAGTTCCTCAAGTCCAGCAGCTGGCTTGACCTGCCGTTCTCGATCCGCCTGCACAATATCGGGCCGATGCTCTCCGTGGCTGCGCACAACTTTGGTCTGATGAAATACCTGATCGGAGAGGTTTTCGCCTCAAAGAAGACGAAGCTGAAGGCGCTGCAGGAGTTTATCCCGACCGCGAAGATCGGCGACTGGGAACTCATCACCGCCGGACAGCGCGTGCAGGTAATGAAGAAGGACCCGGACCAGGGCGGCGTGCTGCAGTTCGGCACCGAGGTCATCACCTCCGCCGACGGCACCATCGCCGGGCTGCTCGGCGCCTCGCCGGGAGCCTCGACCGCGGCCCCGATCATGGTCGACCTGCTCCAGCGCTGCTTCCCGGAGCAGTATCCGGCATGGGAGCCCAAGCTGCGCGAGATGATCCCGAGTCTCGGCACGAAGCTCTCCGACGATCCGGCTGCTGCCGCCGCGTCGCTGGCCGCCACCGCGGCCGTGCTGCACCTGACCGCGTAGGGGCTGCCCGGGGTTGCCCGGGTCGCAGGGGCTGCGGCTGGCGTGGGCGCGCCCGGGGCGGGGCGGGGTGCCCGGGTTGCCCGGTGCTCGAGGGGTTTCAGCTGCCGGGGGTCCCGGGGCGTGCGGAGTGGCCGGGGTGGCCGGGGCGTGCGGAGTGGCCGGGGTG
>NZ_SOGK01000105.1:0-4897 GCF_004564305.1 Cryobacterium sp. TMT3-29-2 | reverse complement strand
GACAACATCGCGGCGGAACTCGGGCGGGTAGGGCTTGGGCATGATGACATCTTTCCAGCGAAGACGAATCTCCACAGGTCAGGAGTCAACCAAACCGGGGGCAGTCCCGAATCACCCCCGCCCAAGCCATGCAACGACTACTCTCAAACCCAGCACAGCCCATCGTTGCAACGACCACTTGAAACCGCCGAACCCTTGCGGGCGATCAACCGTGAATGTCGGCTTCTGCTGCGCTGAGTTTGCTAACGGGTCGTGATCATCGCCGCCCTACGCGTCAGGGGAGTGGCTTCGCACACTGATCTGGGTATCGCAGACGAACCGTGTCCCCGCAAGCGCCGACTTGCGCGGCCCCAGGAGCGACTGGATAACTGGGAACAGTAATGACACTCAAGAGGGGGATTTCATGAGCAGGAAGTTCGTAGTTGTTACGGGTGCCGTAGTTTCGCTGCTGATATTCGGGGTCACAGGCCCAGTGAATGCGGCGGAGGATTCGGGTGCGGCAATCGCTGATTCCGACCATGGCTGGTATGCCGTTTCGCCAGCCACGGGGGAGGTATTCGTTCCTGGCGAGACGGATATTTGGGCGCCCCCGGAATCCGAGCCAGGCACAGTATCTCCAATGCTTCTAGACCCGGCCGATTGGTGGGAGTGCCACAACAACAACAACTCGAGCTGGGTGATTGTCGACTACCCATACTGGTGGGACGGGAACAAGAAGACGATGAAGCTTGAGTGCGGGGTCTCGGAGTCCTACGGGTGGTTCCACATTCGCGACGGGCACATGGACCAGTGGAAGGCACGCATCACCCAGGCGACGCCCGGCGCAAATACCGATCCCTGGGACGACCTGATGTGGTGGGGAGCCACAGGCGCACTGGATTATCCATTCAACAGTTCGGGCCCCACGAATGGGAAGCTCTGCGTCACGACACAGATCGACATGTATAACAGGAGCACCCAGCAGTACGTCTACACCTTCTATCCGACATACTCCTGGTCGCTGACGAACGACAGGCTGATCACTGGCTACCCGTCGACCAATCCAGGCTGTTGAGCGGAGATCCCTCTTGAACAGTTCATCCGACCGCACGACCGTTCGCCTCCTCAACGATGGACCGATGAAGTGGCCTCTGTGGTTTGGCAACGCGCTTGCTGATGATCGAAGCCGGCAGCGGATCTCGCGTCCTCTTGAGTTGGAGCTTCTGGAATGGACGAGGTTTTACCACGAGCACTATGACGACGAGTGGGACAGCGAAGAGAACGCCATGCGCTACAACGAGACGGGACGTGCTGTCGCACAGCGAGTATCAGCGGAGCTCGGCTCGGACTATCGCGTTCTTGTGCAGCTCCAGCGAACGGCATCAGAACCGCAGAGGTGGATCGAAGTGGGCGTCTAGGCTCTGACCCGACTTTGACGGACACCGGTTCAGTGCCAATCCGCCGAAGCTCCAAAGTCTCGGGGGAGTGGCGCTGGGGAACCCTTTGCGGATCGCTGGAGCGGTTGCGTCGTCTGCAGGGGCGAGACCTGCGAGACTCACCGCATGACACTGCAGACGAGTACTCAGAAACAATCTGCTGTGTCTCCGGTGCTCATCGGATTCGTGGGGATGATCGTCGTTCCGTTCTTCATCGTGCTCGCGACCAACTCCTGGGACGCTCCAGACACAGCAGACTTCGTCCGGATGGCGTTTGGTACCGTAATCGCCTCCACCTTGGCGTCGATGGCGGCTTGGTGGCTGGCGTCCAACCGGATGAAAGCGGGTCGGAGTGACCGTTACTGGTTCTGGGGCGTTGCTGGCATCGTCACTCTTTCCTCAATTGGCAGCATCTCCAGTGCTGCTGAGACTCTGTTGGTGCAATTGAACAATTCATAGATCGACAATCCGCGGCCGGACCGGTCCTCAGCCCGCGTCGAAGGAAGGTTATTCATGGCTTCTCGAACATCCAGGCTCTCTCTGGTCGTACTTGTCGTGTTGGTCCTCAGTGGGTGTTCGGCTGGTGTTGGTGCCAGCGGTACAGCGTCGGCTGCCGGGGGAGCGATCGAGTTGGCGGTATCGCAGACTTGCGATGGTGGGGCGAACCTGCAGTGCGTTCAGGTCAATGGCGAGAATGTTGTTCTCCCATCCGCACTTAAGCGAGCTGGAGTGAAGGATGCCACCATCGCCGAAGGTGAGGGCCAGAACGCGGTTGACGTGACGTTCACCGAAGACGGGGCGATCGTCTTTAACGCCCTCACGGTGAAGGCCGTCCAAGCCGGGGATTCAGCGCGCCTGATTATCAAGATCGGCGGGGAGATACAGGCTGCCGTCGTGGTGATGGAGGCCATGGAGGGTGATCATGTGCAGATCAGCGTCTCTCCAGACGACAACGCCCAGAAAATCGTGGACCTGATTCACAAAGGCTGATGGCGATGGTGCATCCGGACAAATTCGGGAGAGCGTCGAGGATGAGCTGTGCTGAGCCCAGGTCGTAGCGGTGCCCAAGGGGAAAGTAAATTGAGGTCAAACGTCGATGGATAAGAAGCGAATGCAGCAATCCAACCGGGTCTTGAAGGTAGGGCCGCCAGCTTCCGGGCAACTGGCTAGGCCAGCGGCCGTGACTTACGCCATTCTTTCGATCACGGCAGGCGCTGGTCTGGCCTTCATCGTCGCGACAGGGGGACTCGTCAATGCGCCGTGGGCTACAGCGCAGGCCGTAACCATAATCTTGGTGGCCGTGAGCTTCGCCGTGGCTAGTGCGTGGTTTGTTGCGTTGCCCGTTGTAGCCGGGCTTCTTGCGACTAGGGGGCGTCGCTGGCCAGCGATCTATCTGACAGTGTTCGCAGCGACTCAGGTACTTACGCTCGGGTTGTCGCCCGTGTTGGGAGTGCTATCGTCGCTCCTCACTGTGCTCGGTTGTGTGCTGCTCTGGTTGCCAAAATCACGCGCCTATTCAAAGTCGATTTCATCTCATCGACGTGAGTTGCGCCGCTCATGACGGCTGCCAGGTCCGTTTCCTGGCCGGGCTGGGTGGACTTGTTGAGGCAGGCAACCGTGCGCGGGACGAGGACTGCCTCGGCCTGATGCAACCTGCCGGTCAAGCGATGCCAATCCGTGATCGCCACTGCGAGAGCAAACCCGGTAATTGCTCACCCTGTGCGGTCGCTGCCCGCGACTTGAGGAGAAAGTCCCAGTGGCCTTGACCCCGGAGAGTNGTGGCCTTGACCCCGGAGAGTGGACACGGGTTAAGCGGCGAGTTGGATCTCTGCGGCCTGTGACGAGTATTGCATCTCGAAGTCCACTGGCGTGACGTGCCCGATCGAGGAGTGCCGGCGGCGGCGGTTGTAGCGGTCCTCGATCCAGTCCGCGACGCCGCGGATCGCGCGGGCTCGGGTGGGCCAAACCCGGCGGTAGTAGAACTCGGTTTTCAGGGTCGCGAAGAAGCTCTCGGCCATGGCGTTGTCCCAGCAGATCCCGGTGTATCCCATCGACCGGGTGATGCCGTTCTGGGCGGCGAAGACGGTGATCTGTTCCGACGCGTATTGGGCGGATTCAAGTGGTGTCTGCAACACCGGTTTGATTGGTTGGGTTCGAGACCTTAGGCCATTCAGCGCGACAGGTGGGTTGTGTCGCTGCGGCGTATCGAGCGGTGGGGATCGTCCTCGACGGCCCGCCGAGCCGCGTCTGTCAGGATCAAGGCATGAATACTCGATTCGCCGCGGCAGCACTCTTAGTCTTCGCGCTCACCGGATGCGCGGCAGCGGACACTACCCCCACATCGCCATCGACCGTCGATGCGTCTCCCAAAATCACGCGGTCGGCCCCGCCGACCGCGGTAGGAGGAGGTCAAATTCCCCCGGCCTTTCTAACTGGTGTGGAACGCCTCTTCCCGGACCAGGAACCCGCGGGGCTCTATGAGGCAGCGGGAATTACTTGCGTCTCCCTTGACAAGAACGAAGGAGACTATGACCAAGTAGCGAAAGCCCTGATTCTTGACGTCCAGATAACGTCTGAGCAGGCAGCCAAATTCTTGGAGCTGTCAGCAACCTACATTTGTCCAGGGCAACTCGACTCCTACGAAGCATGGCTGAACACCGGCGGGAAGGATCGACTAGGGCGTGTCTCCTAATTCGTGTAACCAGACGATGATGGCGCTCAGAACAGCTCCGCCTCGGTAGGTGAGGGTGAGTTTGTCGTAGCGGGTGGCGAGTCCGCGCCACTGCTTGAGGGTGTTGAACGAGCGCTCGATGACGTTGCGGCGCTTGTAGGCCTCTTTGTCGAGGTCGACCGGGCGGCCTCCGTTTCGGCCGCGGCGTTTCCGGTTGGCGACCTGGTCGGAGCGTTCCGGAATGACGACCTGGATGTTGCGTTTTCGCAGCATGGCCCGGTGCGCTTTGGCCGAATAGGCCTTGTCTGCAAGCACCCGGTCGGGTCGAGTGCGAGCCCAGCCGGGGCCGATCCGATCGACGCTGAGCGAAGCCATGACCTCTGGAAACATGGGCGAATCGCCGCCCTGCCCGGTGCCAAGCAGCACCACGAGTGGGCGCATTTTTCCGTCGCAAAGCTGGTGAATCTTGGTGGTCAAACCACCGCGGCACCGGCCAATGGCGTGGTCAGGAGGCTCTTCCAGAAGATTCGTGTAATTCGACAGAGCCCCCCGTGGTGCGCGGAAGGTTCGTCGCGTGTTGATGTGCCCGATTCACCGTCGAATCCACCGACACCTCCCAATCGATCTTGCCCGCCGCGTCGGCCTCGGACAGCAACCTAGTCAGAATTGTCAGCGCTCCTCGAAAAGTAGACCAGTAACGCTGACAGTTTCAAGCGGTCAATGCAAGGGTGTGGTTCCGGTGACCTCCTAATCTGCTTCTTAGGAGGAGTGAAATGGGACGGAAACCAAAACCACCGGAGCAACGCATGGC
>NZ_SOGK01000037.1:0-13396 GCF_004564305.1 Cryobacterium sp. TMT3-29-2 | reverse complement strand
CGGCCGCAGGCACGCCGGCCGCAGGCACGCCGGCCGCAGGCACGCCGGCCGCAGGCACGCCGGCCGAAGGCACGCCAGGCGCAGGCTCGCCAGGCGCAGGCACGCCAGGCGCAGGCTCGCCAGGCGCAGGCTCGCGGGGAGGCTCAAAACTCATGGTGTGATTATTTCACCAGTGGGAACAGGATGGTCTCCCGAATTCCCAGCCCGGACAGCGCCATCAGCAGGCGGTCGATGCCCATTCCCATGCCTCCGGTGGGCGGCATCCCGTGTTCGAGGGCCCGCAGGAATTCCTCGTCGAGGCGCATGGCCTCGGGGTCGCCGCCGGCGGCAAGGCGCGCTTGTTCGACGAAACGCTCACGCTGCACGACCGGGTCGACGAGCTCGGAGTAGCCGGTGGCCAACTCGAATCCGCGCACGTACAGGTCCCACTTCTCAACCACGCCGGGGAGCTGTCGATGGCCGCGCACGAGCGGGCTGGTGTCGATCGGGAAGTCCATCACGAACGTGGGGCGGGTCAGGCCACCCTTGACGAAATGCTCCCACAACTCCTCGACGTACTTGCCGTGGATGGGGTGGTCGATGTCGAGCCCCTCCGTGTCGGCGAGCGCCTTCAGCTCGGCGAGCGGGGTGGCCGGCGAGATCTCGTAGCCGACGGCCGCGGACAGGCTGTCGTACATGCCGATGCGGTCCCAGTCACCACCCAGGTCGAATTCGGTGCCGTCGGCCCAGGTCACCACGTGCGAGCCGGCGATGGCGAGCGCGGCATCCTGAATCAGGGTCTGGGTGAGGTCGGCGATCGAGTTGTAGTCGCCGTAGGCCTCATAGGCCTCGAGCATGGCGAATTCGGGCGAGTGGGTGGAGTCGGCACCCTCATTGCGGAAGTTACGGTTGATCTCGTAAACCCGGTCGATGCCGCCGACGACGGCGCGCTTGAGGAACAGCTCCGGCGCGATCCGCAGGTAGAGGTCGGTGTCGAACGCGTTGCTGTGGGTCGTGAACGGGCGAGCGGATGCGCCGCCGTGCATGACCTGCAGCATGGGCGTCTCGATCTCGATGAAGCCCAGGTCGGTGAAGGTGCGACGGAGGCTCGCAACGGTCTGCGAGCGCTGGATCACACTGCGGCGCGCCTGCTCACGGGCGATCAGGTCGAGGTACCGGCTGCGCACGCGGGTCTCCTCGCTGAGCTCGGTGTGCAGGTTCGGCAGGGGCAGCAGCGCCTTGGCGGCGATCTGCCACTCCGTCGCCATGATGGAGAGCTCGCCGCGGCGGGAAGAGATGACCTCACCGGAGACGAAGAGGTGGTCGCCGAGGTCGACGAGGTCCTTCCAGTCGGCGAGGGATTCCTCCCCCACCTCACCGAGGGAGACCATGGCCTGGATTCGGCTGCCGTCGCCGGACTGAAGGCTGGCGAAGCAGAGCTTGCCGGTGTTGCGGAGGTGCACGACTCGGCCGGCGAGGCCGACGGTGACGCCGGTGACGGCGTCCGCGGCGAGGTCGCCGAACCGTGCGCGCACGGCGGGGATCGTGTCGGTGACGGGCACGGACACCGGGTAGGCACCGCCGGCGGGGCTGGTCGCCGCGGCGTTCAACCGGTCACGCTTGGCCAGGCGCACGACCTTCTGCTCATTGGTCTCGGCCTCCGCCACTGCGGCGGCCACGATTTCGGCCTCGGTCGGTACTGGGTTCTGCTCGCTCATGCGGTTCTCCGTGGCAGGTGGCGGCCGGGTGATGCCCGGCGCCCCCGCGCGTGCTCATTGATGTGACGACGTGTTGATGAAAGGTCGGGCTGGTGGCTGTCGGGCTTTCGGGCTTTCGGTACGGCCTAGGGAAGGTTCAGGGCCACGTTGTCGATCAGCCGGGTGTGACCGACCAGCGCTGCGACCAGCATGCGGGCCGGGCCGTGATGCAGGGCCCCGACCGGAAGGAAGGTCAATGGGTCGACGACAACGAGATAGTCCAGTTTAACCAGCGGCTGGGCGTCGATCCACGCATGGGCGGCCTGCAGGGTGGCCTCGGCTCCCTGACCGGCGACGGATGCGGCGGCCTCGAGCCCCGCAGACAGCGCCCGGGCGGCGGCGCGCTGCGCCGGTTCCAGAGCGCGGTTGCGGCTGGAGAGCGCGAGGCCGCCGTCTTCGCGCACGATCGGGACGACCTCGATGCGGGTGCGGAAGTCGAGGTCGGCCAGCATCCGTTCGATCAGGAATACCTGCTGCGCGTCCTTCTGGCCGAACACGGCCACGTCGGGGCCGACGATATTGAACAGCTTCGCGACCACCGTGAGCATGCCGTCGAAGTGCCCGGGGCGCGCGGCCCCCTCGAGGAGACTGCCGACGGAACCGGCGGTCACCCGGGTGGACGCGGCGCCGTCCGGGTACATCACCTGGTTGGTCGGCGCGAAGACGAACGGCACGCCCTCCACTGCCAGGGCCGCGACGTCGGCCTCGAGAGTGCGCGGGTAACTGCCGAGGTCTTCCCCGACGCCGAACTGCAGCGGGTTGACGAAGATCGACACCACGACGATGTCGCCGAGGCTGCGGGCCCGACGCACCAGGGTCAGGTGCCCGGCGTGCAGGGCCCCCATGGTCGGGACCAGCACGATGCGGGGGCGCCCGAGCCCGGCCTCGCCGCGCTCGACGCGCTCGCTCACGATGCGGCTCCGCGCGTCGGTCAGGCGGCTCCGCATTTCCTCGATGCTGCCGATGACTTCTGGTTTGGTGAGCACGTTCACTCGTCCTCCGGTGTGTTGCGATTGTGTCATTCGTCGAAATCGTCCTGGTCGCGGCCATCGAGCGCGTCGAGCGCGTCGAGCGCGTCGAGCTGGGACAGGTCGAGGCGCTCGGGGCTGGTGCGGGCGAGCGCGTTCTCCATGGCGGAGCGCATCAGCGGCGCGATCACCGCTCCGGGGTGCTCGATGCCGATGCCGGCCAGCAGCCCGGTGGCCTGCTCCACGATCGAGGTGGAGAACGCCGTGGCGGTCTCCACGGCCTCGGCGTAGCCGGCCCGGTCGGCCTCCGCCACGATCACGGGCTCACCGCCCATCTCCACGACGAGCGCCTGGCCGATCGGCAGTACCGGCGTGGGCGCCGTCACCGCGAAGTAGCTGTCGGCCAGGCGGGCCAGGTCGATGCTGGTGCCGGTGAAGCTCATAGCCGGGTGGATGGCCAGCGGGATCGCGCCGCCGGCCTGCGCCGGGGCCAGCACCGCGGTGCCGTACCGGGCCGAGGTGTGCAGCACGAGCTGGCCGGCCTGCCAGGTTCCGGTGGCCGCGATCCCGCTGACGAGGCTCTCGAGCTGCGCGTCGGGCACGGCGATGATGACCAGTTCGCTGCGCTCGACGATCTCGGGAACGGTGAGGATGGGTGCGCCCGGCAGGATCGCCTCGGCCCGGTCGCGACTGGACTGCGAGATGGCGGAGATGCCGACGATCGCGTGGCCGGCGCCGGCGAGGGCGGCGCCGAGGATGGGTCCGACCCGGCCGGCGCCGATGATGCCGATTCCGAGGCGTCCTGGCCGCTGCGTCATTCGGTGACTCCGTTCGTCGGGTACCAGGCGGGATGGTCCTGGTGCGGCCGCTCTACGTTGGGCTGGTCCTGGTGCGGCTGGTTCCAGTGATGGCTGGTGTCGGCCTGGGCGGACGAGACGGCTCCGGAGGCGATCCGGTCGAAGAAGACCAGCGCTTCGGCGGCGTCCACCACCCCGAGGTAGGCGGACACCGGCCCGGCGACGGTGTGAAGCCGGGCGGAACCGAGGCGCAGCATCCGTGTCACCGGGCCCTGCGAGATGGCGACGCTCTGCAACCGGGCCAGCGGCACCAGCACCAGTTCCCGCGCGATCACGCCGCGGCGGAGCAGGGCGATGCCGTCCGAGACGGTGTAGCCGGTGCGGCGCCACGAGAACGGATGCAGCCAGGCCGCCCGGCGCGGAGCGTTCGTGAAGCCGTCGTCGCCGCCCTTCGAGCGCAGGCCCCGTTCGATCAGGGTTTGCTGCTCCGCCGAGTCGAATCCGGGCAGGATCAACTCGAGCACCCGGGCGACGTCGGCGAGCGTTCCCACCGGGAGGGTGGTGGTGTTGGCCTCACCCGCGGCGCCCTTGGTGCTGGAATGGCCGGCCGTGTTGATGCGCACCTGCCACCAGCCGAACGGGCGCCAGAGCAGGGGCTGCGAGACTCCGATCGCGTGGATCCGGCCCGGTGGCAGGGTCTCGTTGCTGGTGGTGAGCAGCCCGAAGCCGACCCGCACGCCGTCGGGGGTGCCGGCGATGCTGTACCGCAGCGACTTGGTGACGCGGGTGAAGTAGAAGCTGACGCCGGCGATCAGGGTGGGGATGAACGCCACGAACAGCCAGTCGCTGCCGCCGGCGGTCACGCTGACGATCAGGGCGATCCCGGCGAGCACGACGAAGACCGTGAAGCCGCTGCACACGACGGATCCGATCAGCCGCCCGAGCGGGATCCGCACCACCGATTCCGGCGGCGCCGCGTCGGGGTCCAGTTCGGGCGCGAAGAAGTCCCGGGCCCGGTCGGCGACGCTGAAGGCAGCGGCCGGCGCGTAGACCGGCTCGGGGCCGAGCCCGGCGCCGGCGGCCGGGGCGAGCGCAACATCCGGGGCGAGCGCAACATCCGGGGCGAGCGCGGCCTCCGGGACGGGAACGGCCTGCTGGCGCAGTCCGGACGCGAGGCGAAGGATGTCCCGGCGCAGCTGGTCTGCCAGGGCCGACCCCAGGTAGGCCAGTTGCACATTGGCGTCCTGGCCGGCCACGCTGACTTCCAACTTCGCGGCGCCGATCAGGCGCGGGATGAACGGGCGCACGATGTTGACGCCCTGGATGCGGTCGAGGCGGGCCCGGCGGTTGCTGCGGAAGAGCATTCCGCTACGCACCTCGACGACCTCCGCTGTGACCCGGAAGGTGTGCATGCGCCAGGACAGGTAAAAGACCGCGAGGATCAGCAGGAGCACGACGGCGACCGCGAGCAGCGCCCAGCCGACGGCGCCGCGCTCGAGGATCGCGTCGATCGGGTCCCCGCCGTAGCGCGGCACCCCGAAGAAGACGTCGATCAGCCGTTCGCGCAGGTTGGCGATGATGAAGCCGAGCACCGCGACGATGAAAATGCCGCCGCGAAGTAGCGGGCTGGCCGGATGCAGCCGGTGCCATTCCCCGTCGGCGAGCGTCGTGGTCACAGCCCGGCCCGACGACTCTCGGCCAGCTCCACGAGGCGGTCGCGCAGGCTCTCCGCATCGGCCTCGGGGAGTCCGGGAATGAGGACCCCGGACGAGGCCGCCGCGGTAACGAATTTGAGGTCTGCCAGCCCCAGCCAGCGGGCAATCGGGCCGCGGGTGATGTCGACCAGCTGCATCCGCCCGTAGGGAACGGACACGAACCGGGTGAACATGATGCCGCGTCGGAAAAGCAGGTCGTCGCGCCGCAGCTGGTAGCCGATGGCCCGCACCCGGCGCGGTTCGAACGCGACGGTGGCCCCGGTGATCAGCACGACCGCGCCGATCACGTAAAGCGCCCACTGCACGTCCAGGAGCAACCACACCGCTGCGGCCGCGGCCGCGAGAACCAGTCCGAAGACGATCGTGCCGACCGTCTCCACCACCACGTAGCGCGGCGAGACGCGCTTCCACTCCCCCACATCGGGGAGGTCCAGTCGGTCGGCCGCGTCAGGCACGCACTTCTCCCTGCTCTTGATCGTCGTCATCGGGGGGAAGCGTGCAGAAATGCTCGGCCACGAGCCCCAGCGTCAGGAGGATCGCGGCACCCACCGCCGTCCCGATTGCAGGCCATAACGATGTTACCGCCGGTACGACCGAGCGGGTCAGGATGTAGAGCACGATTCCCAGCCCGCCGCCCAGTAGCAACGCCCCGCTCAGCGCGGACGCCTTCGCCAGCAGCGCCACACGGATGGCCAGGAACGGGTTGACGTGCTGGCCCACCCGGCCGCGTGTGGCCTGGCGGATCGGCCGGGCCAGCGCCAGGACGACGACACCGATGGCGATCAGGGCGATCGGAAGGGTGGTCGGGGGCAGGAACATCGCCGAGCCGCTTGCCACGGCGGCCAGCTCGAGCAGGAATGCGACGACCAGGCCCACCAGGCCCAGGGCGACCAACGCCGACGCCTGAGTGCGTTTCACCGGCTGCCGCCCGACGACGGCAGTGCCGCGTGCCGCTGCACGGTGGTCTCGATCGCCGCGAGCAGCGCGCTCACGGGGCCCTGGCCCGGGAGCACGGCGGCCGGGTCGAGGTCCAGCCAGGGAGCCAGCACGAAATCGCGCTCGGCGGCCCGCGGGTGCGGGATGGTCAGGCGGTCGTCGTGCAGCGAGATCGTGCCGAACACCACGATGTCGATGTCGAGGGTACGGTCGCCCCAGCGTTCGACCCGCACCCGGCCGTGCTCGTTCTCGATGGCGTTCACCGCGTCGAGCAGAGTGTGCGGGTCCCCGGTGTAACGGATGCCGACCACCAGGTTCAGATAGCGGGGCGCGTCGTCATCGACGCCGCCGACCTTCATCGCCGCTGACTCGTAGACGGGGGAAACGCCGGTTAGCTCCAGTCCGGGCACCGACTCCAGCGCGGATATCGCCGCGGTGAGCGTGGCCGCGCGGTCGCCGAGGTTGCTCCCCAGGGCGAGCAGCGCCGGTTGAGGGGTCGCGAATCGACCTTCGCCGGCCGCCGGAAGGTCGATTCGCGACCCCTCACGGTGGAATGCGCCGGTCATGCGCGCGTCCGCACGATCTGCACCGCGACATCCGTGAACGGAACGGAGATCGGCGCCTGTGGTTTGTGCACCGTCACCTGCACCCTCTCGGCGGCGTCGTGGGCGAGTACCACGGCGGCGATGCGCTCGGCGACGGTTTCGATCAGGTCGACGGGGTTGTGCCTGGCAGCATCCGTCACCTCCTCGGCCAGCTCGCCGTAGTGGATGGTCTGCGTCACATCGTCACTCGCGGCGGCACCCTGCAGGTCGAGCCAGACCGTCACGTCGATGACGAAGTCCTGGCCGTTCTCCCGCTCGAAATCGTAGACGCCGTGGTGGGCGTTGACCCGCAGGCCGGTGAGCGTGATGGAATCGCTTCTCATGGTCCTATTCTGGCGGAATCCGCCAGTGCCAGCACATTCAGCGCCGCTCGGGTCGCCGCGACGTCGTGCACGCGCACCGCCCAGGCGCCGGCCTGCGCGGCCAGCACGCTGACCACGGCGGTCGGCAAATCGCGGTCCAGCACGCCCGCGTCGACCGGGAGCACCCCGGCGAGGAACCGCTTGCGGGAGGCACCCACCATGACTGGGAATCCCAGTCCGGCGAAGGCGTCCAGATGCGCCAGCAGGCTCCAGTTGTGCTCGGGCAGCTTCGAGAAGCCAAGACCCGGATCGAGCACGATCTTCTCCCGTGGCAGGCCGGCCGCCGTCAGCGCGTCGACCCGGGCGGACAGCTCGGTCCGCACCTCGGCGACGACGTCGCCGTAGACGGCGAGGTCGTCCATCTTCGGGGCGTGCGCCCGCCAGTGCATGGCCACGTACGTCAGCCCGCTCCGTGCGGCGACGGATGCCATCAGCGGGTCCGCCAGGCCGCCGGAGACATCGTTGATGATCTGCGCCCCGGCGGCGGCCGCCGCGTCCGCGGTGCTCGCGTTGAGGGTGTCGACGCTGATCGACAGTCCCTGCCGGGCTAGCTCGGTGATCACCGGGATCACCCGGGATTGCTCCTCGGCGGGTGCGACCCGGCCGGCGCCGGGGCGAGTGGACTCACCGCCCACGTCGATCAGGTCGGCTCCCTGGGCGTGAAGGTCGAGGGCGTGGGCGATGGCGGCATCCGTCGACGCCCACCGGCCACCGTCGCTGAAGGAGTCCGGGGTGACGTTGAGCACCCCCATGACCAGGGTGCGCGGCCGGGTCACCGGCCGGAGCCGATCAGGGCCATGATCTCGGCGCGCATCACGGGATCGGAGAGGGACCCGCGGCTGGCCATCGTGACGGTCGAACTGGCCGTCTGGCGCGAGCCGCGCGCGGTGACGCAGCCGTGCACGGCGTCGAGCACGACCAGCACGCCGAGCGGTGCCAGCCCGGTGTGGAGGGCCTCGGCGATCTCCTCGGTCAGGCGCTCCTGCATCTGGGGCCGGGCGGCGATCGTGTCGACGACGGCGGGCAGCTTGCCCAGCCCCACGACCCGCTCGTTCGGCACGTAGGCCAGGTGGGCGATGCCGAGAAAAGGCAGCAGGTGGTGTTCGCAGACGGACCGGAAGGCGATGTCGCGCAGGAGCACCAGCTCACCGGTGTGCCGACCCACCGGGATCGTGTCGCGCAGGTGGTCGACCGGGTCGACCTCCAGCCCGGCGAAGAACTCGCCGTAGGACTCGGCCACCCGGCGAGGAGTGGCCTCGAGGCCCGGCCGGTCGGGATCCTCGCCGATTGCGGCGAGGATCTCGGCGACGGCGGCTTCGATCCGCGCCTTGTCTACTGCCACCCGGGGGCCTAGGCGGTGGCGGGGCGAGGGGTGCGGGCCGGCGTGCGGGCCGGCGTGCTCGCCGCGGTCTCGCCGGCGGAGTCGCCATCGACGACGCCGCTTTCAATGGATGCCTTGGGGGCCGGCATCGCGATGGGCGGCAGGTCGGACACCGGGCGCTTGTCACTGGACAGCCACTGCGGGCGCGGGGGCAGCTTCACGACGCTCGTGAAGATCGCGGCCAGCGCGTGCTGGTCGAGCGTCTCGTGCTCGAGCAGTTCGGCGGCCAGCTCGTCGAGGATCACCCGGTTCGTGATCAGCACCTGGTAGGCCTCGTCATGCGCGTCTTCGAGGAGCTGGCGCACTTCGGCATCGACGCTCTCGGCGACCCGCTCGGAGTAGTCCCGCTGGTGGCCCATGTCGCGACCGAGGAAGACCTCGCCGGAACCCTGCCCGAGCTTGAGCGGACCGACGGCCGAACTCATGCCGAACTCGGTGACCATCTTGCGCGCGGTGGAGGTGGCCTTCTCGATGTCATTCGAGGCGCCGGTGGTGGGGTCGTGGAAGATGATCTCCTCGGCCACCCGGCCGCCCATTGCGTAGGCGAGCTGGTCGAGCAGTTCGTTGCGGGTGACGGAGTAGCGGTCCTCGACCGGCATGACCATCGTGTAGCCGAGGGCCCGTCCGCGGGGCAGAATCGTGATCTTGGTGACCGGGTCGGTGTTGCGCATCGCGGTCGCCACGAGGGCGTGGCCGCCCTCGTGGTACGCGGTGATCAGCTTCTCCTTGTCGCGCATGACGCGGCTGCGGCGCTGCGGACCGGCCATCACGCGGTCGACGGCCTCGTCGAGGGCGCGGTTGTCGATCAGCTGCGCATTGGAGCGCGCAGTGAGCAGGGCCGCCTCGTTGAGTACGTTGGCCAGGTCGGCGCCGGTGAAGCCGGGCGTTTTGCGTGCCAGAACCTCGAGGTCGACGCCGGGAGCCATCGGCTTGCCCTTGGAGTGCACCTCGAGGATGCGCTTGCGGCCGAGCATGTCGGGCGCGTCCACGCCGATCTGGCGGTCGAAGCGGCCGGGGCGCAGCAGCGCGGGGTCGAGGATGTCGGGCCGGTTGGTGGCCGCGATCAGGATGACGTTCGCCTTGACGTCGAAGCCGTCCATCTCGACCAGCAGCTGGTTGAGGGTCTGCTCACGCTCGTCGTGCCCGCCGCCCATGCCGGCGCCGCGGTGGCGGCCGACGGCGTCGATCTCGTCGATGAAGATGATGGCCGGGGCGTTTTCCTTGGCCTGCTGGAACAGGTCACGCACGCGGCTCGCGCCGACGCCCACGAACATCTCCACGAAGTCGGAGCCGGAGATGGCGTAGAACGGCACGTTGGCCTCGCCGGCGACGGCGCGGGCGAGGAGGGTCTTACCGGTTCCGGGAGGGCCGTAGAGCAGCACGCCCTTGGGGATGCGCGCCCCGACAGCCTGGAATTTTGCCGGCTCCTTGAGGAATTCCTTGATCTCCTCGAGCTCCTCGATGGCCTCGTCGGCCCCGGCGACATCCGCGAACGTCACCTGCGGGCTCTCCTTGGAGACGAGCTTGGCCTTCGACTTGCCGAACTGCATGACCTTGTTGCCGCCGCCCTGCATGCCTGCGAGCATGAACCAGAAGAATGCGCCGATCAGGAGCAGGGGAAGCATGATGCCGAGCAACGACAGGAACCAACTGGACTTCGGCACCTCGTCGGTGAAGCCGTCCGCGGGGCTGGCGTTCGTGACGGCCGTGATGACCTCTTCGCCGCGCGGGGCGACGTAGTAGAACTGAACCTCGGTGCCGAGGTCCTTGTCCGCCTTGGTCAGGATCAGGTCGACGCGTTGCTCGCCATCGACGATCGTGACCTCGGAAACCTTCCCGTCTTTCAGGAACTCCAGACCCTGTTGGGTGGGAATCTCTTTGAATCCAGACATGGTGATCAGGCTCGACCCTATCCACACGGCAACAATCGCCAGCAGAATGTAGAGGAGCGGCCCGCGGAGTAGTTTCTTGACCTTCATCGTGGTGACAGGCTACCGTGACGCCGCTGGAGGAAGACCGTGTGTTCGCCCAAAGCGCTACCGGCCTCAGCTGTAGATGTGCGGAGCGAGCACGCCCACCGAGCGCAGGTTGCGGTAGCGCTCGTCGAAGTCGAGACCGTAGCCCACGACGAACTGGTTCGGGATGTCGAACCCGAGGTATTTCACGTCGATGTCGACGCGTGCGGCATCCGGTTTGCGGAGCAGGGCGCAGATTTCAACGGATTCCGGTCCGCGCGACTTCAGGTTGGAGAGGAGCCACGACAGGGTCAGACCGGAATCGATGATGTCCTCGACGATGAGCACGTTGCGGCCGTGCAGGTCGGTGTCAAGGTCTTTCAGGATGCGCACGACGCCGCTGGACTGCGTGCCGGACCCGTAGGAGCTGACCGCCATCCAGTCCATCGTGATCGGATGCACGAGCTCGCGCGCCAGATCGGCCATGACCATGACCGCGCCCTTGAGCACGCCGACCAGCAGCAGATCCTTGCCGGCGTAGTCCGCCTCGATCAGGCGGCACAGCTCGGCGAGCCTGGTGCGGATCTGCTCCTCCTCGATCAGAATCTCGGTGAGGTCGCCTTCAATGTCGCGGGGTTCCATGGGAGCGGGAGAGTCCTTTGCTCGGGGCGTGTCCAGGCGCGGTGAAAATCAGCCAGCCGTCCTGCCGTTCAACTCTAACGCCTGGCAGGTCGAGCGACTTCTGCCCGTGCCAGTCGGTGACCAGGCGCAGCGCGGCGAGCGTGTGCACGCGTTCCAGGGACACCCCGAACTCCCGTTCGACCGCGAACCGGATGATCCGCTGGCGCACCGCGGGCGGATTCGCCTCAAGCCGGCTCGCCTCCAGCCGGATGCCGGGATCGGCTCGCTCGCCGATTTGCGCGCCGAGTTGCGCGGTGAGTTGCTCGCTCAGTTGCTCGCTCAGGACGCGGGCCAGGTCGTCGAGGGCGCTCGAATCCTCGCGCAGCTGCCCGGCTGTGCGCACGAGCGCTTCGGCCACGCCGGGTCCCAGCTCCCGCTCGAGCACCGGCAGCACGGTCTGGCGCACCCGCACCCGGGCGAAGCGCGGATCGTCGTTGTGCGGGTCCTGCCAGGGGTGCAGATCGGAATCCACGCAGAATTGCCGGGTCTGGGCGCGACGGATGCCCAGCAGCGGACGCAGGATCGGCCCGCCAACCGGTTTCATTCCCTGCAGGCTCGTCGGGCCCGATCCCCGGGCGAGGCCGAGCAGCACGGTCTCCGCCTGGTCGTCGAGGGTGTGCCCGAGCAGGATGTGGCTCGCGCCGGTCTCCCGGCGCGCCTCGTCGAAGGCCGCGTACCGGGCGGTGCGGGCGGACGCTTCCGGCCCGCCGGCATCCGCGCCGTGCTCGACCGTGACCCGCAGGACGAGCACCGGGTCGNGGCGGACGCTTCCGGCCCGCCGGCATCCGCGCCGTGCTCGACCGTGACCCGCAGGACGAGCACCGGGTCGAGGCCCAGTTCCCGGGCCTGCTGCGCCGCAGCGGCCGCGACGCCGGCCGAGCCGGCCTGCAGGGCGTGGTCGACGATGACCGCTCCGGCCCGCAGGCCCGCGCGCGGCGCCTCGAAGGCCGTGGCCGCGGCGAGGGCGAGTGAGTCGGCTCCCCCGCTGAGGCCGACCAGTACCAGGGCGTCGCCGGGCGCAGGCCCCGCCTCGGTGAGCAGGGCGCGCACCTGGCGGCGCAGATCGGCGATCACCGGGGTGAGCCTCGGGCGGCGTGGGGACTCCATCCAGTAACGTTATCGACAGACTGTGAACAAGGGAGAGACCAGGCCATGGCCGCATACGACGCAGTAATCGAAATCCCCCGCGGGAGCCGCAACAAGTACGAAGTCGATCACGAGACCGGGCGGGTGTACCTGGACCGGGTTCTTTACACGAGCTTCGTGTACCCGACCGACTACGGCTTCTTCGAGAACACCCTCGGACTCGACGGCGACCCGGTCGACGTCCTGGTCCTGATCGAGTTCCCCCTGTTTCCGGGTGTCGGCCTGTCGGTTCGCCCGGTCGGCGTGTTCAACATGACCGATGACGGCGGCTCCGACGCGAAGGTCATCGCGGTTCCCGCCGGCGATCCGCGCTGGGACTACATCCAGGACGTCACCGACATCCCGGAGTACACCCGCAAGGAGATCGAGCACTTCTTCGAGCACTACAAGGACCTTGAGCCCGGCAAATGGGTCAAGACCGAGGGCTGGGGCGACGCCGCGGAGGCCGACCAGATCGTGCGCGACGGCATCACGAAGCTGGCGGACGAGGCCCACTAGCCTTCCCGACCCACGCAATCCGGCGATCCGCTTCGCCGAATCGTGGGAAAAGCCCCTTTCCGGAGTCCGGGAAGGGGCTTTTCTCATGATCCGGCACGGACGGTCAGCCGGGTCGACCCACGTAGGGGGCCACCTCGCCGACGGACCAAATGCTGTGGATACGCACGGGCGCGGACGGGTTCGGGGCCTCGAGGATCCTGCCGCCGCCCACGTAGAGCGCCACGTGGTAGTAGTCGCCGCCACCACCCCAGAAGACGAGGTCGCCGCGCTGGGCCTGGCTGAACGGCACCAGGCGGCCCTGATTGGCCATGGTGCGGTACTGGTTGGTGGCCGAGTGCGAGCCGATGTAGACGCCCGCCGCCGCGTAGGCGGCCTTGGTCAGCCCGGAGCAGTCCCAGACGTTCGGCCCGGAGCCGCCGAGCACGTAGCGATCACCGATCTGCTGGGTGGCGAAGGACATGGCCGTGTCGACCGCGCCGGCGCTCGGAGCCCGTACGGCGGGTGCCGGAGCCGCCGGAGCTGGAGCCGCCGGAGCCGCCGGAGCTGGAGCCGGCGCCGCCGGAGCTGGAGCCGGAGCCGCTGGAGCTGGAGCCGGCGCCGCCGGAGCTGGAGCCGG
>NZ_SOGK01000088.1:0-6064 GCF_004564305.1 Cryobacterium sp. TMT3-29-2 | reverse complement strand
CGCATACCAAGACTGGATCCATAGCTACAATCACCACAGGCCCCATACCGGCATCGGCGGCAAATCACCCATCGACCGCGTTCACAACGTCAATGGGAAGTACAGCTAGTGGGCGTCGAAGCGGGCGAGGGCGTCGGCATCCGTGGCGTGGGTCATCGCACTGCGCGCGGTGTCCAGGGCGGAGATCGGATCGGCCTCCGACGTCGCCAGGCTCAGCTTTCGTTCGGCCTCGGCGAGGCGGGTGCGCGCCTCCGCGCCCACGCGTCCGGGGTGGGCGGTGATGAAATCGCGGGTCACGGTGATCTGGCTGCGCGCGGCCAGAAGGGCGCCGGTCAGCGCACCGCGGGCATTGTCGAGCCGCAGCTGGCGGTTACGGGCCTCGGAACGGATCACGTCAAGACCGTCCATCGCCGTGCGCAGCCAGGCCTGGTCGGCGGCCGGATCGCTCAGGCGCGACGGATGCCGCAGCTCGCCCACCACGCGGTCGGCCTCCGCCACGACACGGTTGAGTTCGCCGCGCGCGGCGGTCTCCTCGTGCCCGTCGCGCAGGGCGCGCACCTCGGCCAGTTCGAGATCGGCCCCATCGAGCGCACGGGCCAGGGAGGCGAACCCGACGTGCAGTTGGTCTTCGCCGAGTTCGATCGCGTCGAGGAGTGTGCCGGCGTGGTGCAGGGCCTGCTCGGCCGCAAGCAACTGCTCGCCCACCGGATCGGTGGCCTCGTGGGCGAGCCGCGCGGCCGCGGCATCCACTGCCCGGCGGGCGTCGACGAGGGCCGCCTCGGCGCGGGCGACGTTGCCGCTGATCGGGGCCAGGGCGGGCGCGGCATAGGTGCGACTGAGCCGGGAGAGACTGGCGGTGCCGGCCGCCACGCGGTCGGCAACCCGGTCGAGGCGGCGCCGCAACTTCTCGAGCAGAATCGGGGCATCCCGTTCGACACCGCGCCGGGAGTCGAAATCGCGGGTCTCGGCACCGAGACGTGTGACGGCCTCGTCGGAGAGCACGATGATCTGCTCGGTCCAGCGGCGGCGCTCGCCCTCAGAGTCGGGCACGCTGTCGTCGAGCCTCTGCTGCAGCAGAAAGGCGTCGCGCACCTGCCGCCGGGAGGCGTCGAGCGCGGCCGCAAAATCGCTGGTGGCGTTCTCCCCGAACTGGGCGACCGCGAAACCGAGTTCGTCGGTGGCCGCCTCGATCAGATCATCCGCGCGCACGAGGGAGATGGCGGCAGCCCGGGTGCGCTCGATAGCCAGCGTTTGGTCGACGCGGGCGCGCGCCTGAGCTCGGCGCCGCAGCATCATCGAGATCACCACGGCGACCGCTGCCGTCCCGCCGAAAACGACGGCCGAAGGCACCCACCAGAACTCGCCAGTCATGCCTTCAGTGTACCGAACGGATGCGCACCACCCGGCGCCGAACGCGGCAGCACCTTATCGAAAATCGCCGATCCCGCCCATAATCGCAGCAGGGACAGGTCACCTCGGCGGCTTCGACGACTCTCGCCGAAGGCGGACCTCGACCAGGCCGAGTCAGGCGCTACTCCCGGCGCATCTGGCGCCGGATCACCTCGAAGTCGTGCCGGGAGATCTCGAGCAGCCCCCGCCGCAGCTGGTACCCCCAGTCGGGGTTGCTGCGGGTGAACTCGAGAACCGACAGGAGTGGGCGGATCGAGGCGGCCACGACATCCGTCTCGTAGTCGATGTGGCGTCGCCACGGCCGGTACGAACTCGGGGCGGCGGATTCCCCCTGGTGCACGATTCCGGGGGCGATGCGCCCGATCGCGGTGAACTCGCGCAGGGACTCGCCGTCGATGTGCGTCTTCGGGGAGTAGTAGACCACCCCGTCGGACTCGCCCATCTGCTCGAGCGCCGCCCGGGCCCCGTGGCTGGCCTGAACGAGCCCCACCGCCACGGCACGCAGCACGTGTTCGCGCGAGGCAACGCCCAGCCAATATCGAATTGCCACGCTCTTAGTTGTACTGCATGCCCCGGCACCACAGACTGGGGTCATGCGTGTTCTTCTGAAAGAGATCCTCGACTGCTCCCCCGATGCCGCCTGGCGAGCTCTGCGGAGTCCCGCCGTGTTCCGCGAGGTGAGCTCACCCGTGATGAGCGTCGAATCGCTCGAGATGGATGGCTTCCCCACCATCTGGGAGCCGGGTGAGCATCCGGTCAGCCTGACCGCGCTCGGCCTGGTGCCGATGGGCGACCAGGTCATTCGACTCACCATGGCGACCACCCGGAAGGACGGGGTGCGCATCCTGCGCGACACCGGCCGCGGCGTGTCAGGGCCGCTCGCCTCGGTCACGCTCTGGGACCACCGGATGGCCGTGGCTCCCGACCCGGCCGGCACCGGGAAGACGCTCTTCCGCGACCAGCTGATCTTTCGCACCGGTGCGCTCACCCTGGCCAGCTGGCCGGTGTTCTGGTCGATCTGGCAGTGGCGGCTGCACCAGCTCAAGCGCCTCGCACCGAACTGGAGCCTCGACCTCGGCGTCGACGAGCCGGTCCGGCCAGGCGCCGCCGAGCCCCGCGAATCCGGCGTGACGTCGTGACCACCACCCTCGGCGCCCTGCAGGTGGCCGACTGGCGTCGGCGCGTGTTCGGGCTGTACGCCGGCGTGCGCCAGCTCAGCGCGCAGGACCCGGCCGCCGGCCACGAGTTGTGGCGGAGCGGCCGGGACGATCTGTTCGGCGGGCACTCCGCCTCACCGTTGATGCCCGACGACCGGGCCGGCTTCACCGGGCTGCCGGTCGCCGCCTACG
Source organism: Cryobacterium sp. TMT3-29-2 (assembly GCF_004564305.1). Taxonomy (NCBI): domain Bacteria; kingdom Bacillati; phylum Actinomycetota; class Actinomycetes; order Micrococcales; family Microbacteriaceae; genus Cryobacterium; species Cryobacterium sp. TMT3-29-2. The sequence continues at coordinate 3,305 of NZ_SOGK01000088.1, read as the reverse complement.
ACCCCGACTGGCGGTTCGAGGCCGAGGTGCACCGTGCGGAGCATCCGGTGCGCATCACGGTCGACACCGGAACCGGCGCCGGATCCGATGGGAAGGTGCCGTTCGACCTCGTCGGGACCGTGCGCTTGCCGTACCTCGGACCGATCGACCTCTGGCGGCTCTCCAGCTACGGCGGCGGCTTGTTCCTACCCCTGCGCGACGGTCTGGCGGGCAAGCCCGGCGGAACCTACGGCGGCGGCCGCTACCTGCTCGACACGGTCAAGGGCGCCGACCTGGGCTCGGGGGCCGACGACGACAGCATCATCCTCGACTTCAACTTCGCCTACAACCCGTCCTGCGCCTACGACCCGATGTGGGCCTGCCCGCTCCCCCAGGCCGGCAATACCGTGGCCGCGGAGGTGCCCGTCGGCGAACTGGCACCGGGTGAGGAGCGTCACCCCACGGCACCCGCCGGACGGGCCTTCGACCCGGAGGCTTGACAGCATCCGCTAAGATGGAAGCTTGCGAGTGCGTAGTTGCGCTTGCTGCGTCGTAGAACGCCCTCTTCTTATTGCGGCAGCCCACCCGGGCCGGCCCGATTTTTCGAATCAAACCTTCTTACGGCGAACGGATGTGCCCATTGGCACCTTCGCCATGTGAATCCTCTCAAGGCTCCGAGTTACCGCCCGTGCGGAACGGATGCCTGGGGAATCTGATGCCCGAAAGGCACCACCTTGTCAGAAACTTCCTTCAGCGCGCTTGGCGTGCCAGCCCCTCTCGTCGCCATCCTGACGGAGCAGGGCATCGACAGCCCGTTCCCGATCCAGGTGGACACGCTGCCCGACACCCTGAACGGCCGCGACGTGCTCGGCCGCGGCAAAACCGGCTCCGGCAAGACCCTCGCGTTCGCCCTGCCCATGGTGTCGCGCCTCGGCGGCAAGCTCGCCGGCGGCCGACGTCGTCCGGGCCGCCCGCTCGGCCTGATCCTCGCCCCGACCCGCGAGCTGGCCACGCAGATCACCAACGCGCTCACCCCACTGGCCGAGGCCTACGGTCTCAACACCACCACGATCTTCGGTGGCGTCTCCCAGGGCCGTCAGGTCTCCGCACTCAAGGCCGGCGTCGACATCGTCGTGGCCTGCCCCGGCCGTCTCGAGGACCTGATGAAGCAGGGCTTCATCAGCCTGGACGCCGTCGAGATCACCGTGCTCGACGAGGCCGACCACATGGCCGACCTGGGCTTCCTGCCCGTCGTCACTCGCATCATGGACAAGACGCCCAGCAGCGGCCAGCGCCTGCTGTTCTCGGCCACGCTCGACAACGGCGTGGACAAGATCGTTCGCCGCTTCCTGCACAACGAGGTGATGCATTCGGTCGACGAGGCCAACAGCCACGTTTCCGCGATGACCCACCACGTGTTCGAGATCGACGGCGTCGAATCGAAGAAGGCGCTCGTCGAGAAGCTCGCGAGCGGTTCCGGCCGCCGCATCCTCTTCATGCGCACCAAGCACCAGGCCAAAAAGCTCGCCAAGTCGCTCACCGACGCCGGGATTCCCTCCGTCGACCTGCACGGCAACCTCTCTCAGGTCGCCCGTGACCGCAACCTCGCCGCGTTCAGCGCCGGCGACGTCAAGGTGCTCGTGGCCACGGATGTCGCGGCTCGCGGCGTGCACGTCGACGACATCGAACTCGTCATCCACGTCGACCCGCCGGCCGAGCACAAGGCGTACCTGCATCGCTCGGGCCGCACCGCCCGTGCCGGCAGCGCCGGTGACGTCGTGACGCTGGTTCTCCCCGAGCAGCGCCGCGACACCGACGCGCTGCTGCGCAAGGCCGCGATCAAGGTGACCCCGCAGCGGGTGACCGCGGCCTCCCCCGCCGTGGACGCCCTTGTCGGCGACGTCGCCGCCTACGTCAAGCCGCTCCCCCGTGTGGAGCAGCCGCACGGCCAGTCCNGTCGCCGCCTACGTCAAGCCGCTCCCCCGTGTGGAGCAGCCGCACGGCCAGTCCCAGGGCGGCCGCTCGCAGGGCGCCAACGCCCAGCGCAAGCGCGTCAACCGCGACGAGCGCGACTCCGGCCCCCGCGACGGCGGTGCCCGGGCCGGCGCGACCCGCGGCAACCGCGGACACCGCGGCAGCGATGCCGTGGCACCCACCGGTGGAGCGCGCCCGGAACGTTCGGGACGGCCAGCGGCATCCGGTCGCAGCCAGGGTTCGGGCAACGGTCAGGGCCGTCCGGCCCAGGGTGGACGCTCCGGCGGCCTCCAGGTCGGCGGCCTCGTGCGCGGTGCCGGTGCCTCCGGCGGCGCCCGTCGCTCGGCTCCGCGCCGCGCGCAGGGCTAGTCACCAGGCGGCATCCGCGAGTTTGTTCCACTGTGGAACGGGTCGGTCTCTGGGGAGGCCGGCCCGTTTTGCGTTGCCGGGGCAGTACCGACACGCGCCCGGCGCCCCCGTGCGGGCAGGGCCCCTTGTGGCCAACTCAGGAGAAACGTGGCGGTGACGGATGCTCCGCCCCGCTATCACGCGACGACCCACCGTGCCGACACCGGATCTCAGGAATTAGCCACTTGTTGCCCGGCTCAACGGCGAAGTCGGCAGCAGGCGTGCAGAGCTGAAGTCGTGGGTCGCCCGGCATCCCTCGGCGGGGCGGCCACGGTCGGGGCGGCGCAGCGTCATTCGGAGCCGCGCGGCTGAGCTAGTCTCGGGTCATGGTCACCACAGCAGTCCTTCGTCCTGTCACAGAATCGGATGCCGACAGCCTCGGCCGCGTGCATGCCACCTGCTGGCACGAAACCTACGACCAGTTGCTCAGCGAGGCCGCCCTCGAACAGCTGCAGCCCGCCCGCCTGGCCGCCATGTGGCGCCGGTTCAGCGCGCAGGGACCGAACCACCGCCAGGTAGCGGCCCTCGTCGACGGTGAGATCGTCGGATTCGCCGGCAGCGGGCCGTCCCGCGACGACGACAAGCCGGCGCCGATGGAGCTCTACTTCATCTACCTGCTCGACGCCTACCACGGCACCGGCATCGGCCAGCAGCTCTTCGATGCGGTTGTCGACGACGGCCCGTCCTCCCTGTGGGTCGCCGAAGTCAACCCCCGCGCGCACTCGTTCTACAAGCGCAACGGCTACGCCCCCGACGGACACGAGCAGGATCAGGAAGTGCTCGGCGAACAACTCCACGAGGTGCGACTGGTGCGGCCACGCTCGCTGGCGCGCCGGCTGTCACTCGTCACGAACGACTAGCAGCAGCCGGCGGCCCGGCTCCCGCGGCGGGAGCGCTCCCGCGGCGGCAGCGCTCCCGCGTGCGTGAGGCCGGCTGCCGCGGCC
>NZ_SOGK01000013.1:0-11687 GCF_004564305.1 Cryobacterium sp. TMT3-29-2 | reverse complement strand
GTGGCCGGTCGGTCGGCGTCGAGGAAACGGATCAGCGTCTGGTGGGAGCGCTCGTTCTTGCCCTGTGTGGTGGGCTTGCCCGGCAACCCACTGATCGGCATGGTTCCTTTCGAGGCCAGAAAGATCTCCACGGACCCGATCGTGCCTGCCCGCAGCTGATTGAACGCCAGGGAGTTATCCGAAAGCACTTCCCGGGGTGCCCCGCATGCGGCAATAGCCCGTTCAAGCACGTCCTTCGCATCAGTACTGTTCTCATGACGCGAATACGCGTCGGAGCCCACGTCGTATCGGCTGGCGTCGTCGAGCAGTTGATACACCGTGACGACCTGCCCACCAGCCAGCCGGTACTCGAACGCGTCCAGCTGCCACAGCGACATCACCGTCGCACGCACGAACGGGATATAGGACGACTTCGGCCGCTTTTTCGGCGACGCGTCCACCTGCCCCACGCTGGCCAAAAGACGCGCAATCGTCGCCACCGAGGGGACCTTCCCTCCAGGGAACCCGTCATCCATGGCCGCTTCGTAGTAGACCGAACGGGGACCATAATCCCAGCCATCAGACTTGAGCTGTTTGCGGATCTTCACCAGCTCATTCACGACCACCTGCCCAAAGCGTCGGGCCGGGACGTTCGGAGCGCGGGAGCGGGGATGCAGCGCAGCAGCCGCCTCGTGGACAGCTCGCCCGCGGATCTTGTAGAACACGCTCCGCGAGATCTTCAGAGAGCGGCAGAACCCGAAAATCGACAGCGCGTGAGGCTGAGTCGGGTCGTAGTTCATGATGGCGGCACGAGTCTGGGGTGAAAGAGAATTCGACATTCCTCAACTATCACCGGCGCAAGTGTCTCCGATGCTGTGAGAGAAGGTGTCCGCGATGTCATGAGATCGTGTGTCCACGATGCGTTGAGACAGGACACACGAAGCCATGAGACTCAACGTCCGCGAAGTGATGAGATTTAGTGTCCACGATGTCACGAGATAACACACCAACTCGCCGGACTACCGCTACCACCAAGCGCTACTCGCCAATCGACGATTAGTGGAGTGTGTAGAGCATTTGCAATTTCTCCTCGCTGAGCCAGTCGCGGTCGACCGCATCAATGCCAGGGGTGGCGGCGTTCATCGCTGTTCTCATCATGTCGAGTTCAGCGCCACCCCGTTGTCGGAGAGGAATTTCTGCGGGACACCGTGGCAGTCCCGAAGCTTGTCAGCGTCCCCGCCGGGATCTCGACCTCTGCGCGGCGCATCACCCTGCACCTGCCCGAGCATTGGCCCTGGAAGAAACCCTGGACGGCCCTGTTCAATCAGAACTTCCGGCCGAGACAACCCGCCCCCACCTGACCAACCAGCCGATATCGGCATCAATTAGGACCACCAGTGGAACGCCCCGGGCCGCGAGACCCGGACCTCACCCATGCCCGAAACCAGAAACCCCGCCAAACTGAAATGAGAACCCGCTCAGAGGTCGCCCGGTGGATTCAGGCTAAACGTCCGCCGAGTCGTGGAATAGATCGACGAATGATCGACCAACGCGAGGTGTGGAGCCACCGCGCGCAGGAACACGTTCTCCACGTCAGAGACAGGCCGGTCGCCCAGAACATAGTCGGCCAACTTGCCGAGAATCACCGCAGGCAGTGGCAACGTCAACGGGTTGCCCGTTTTCTGCTGCACGATGCCGAGCGTCGAGCTGCGCCAGTCAATGTCCGTCAAACGCAGCGCGATGATGTCGCAGGCGCGCAGCCCGGTCACCAGCGCCAGCAACGTAATCGCTGCGTCCCGGGCCGGAACGTCGCCACGGGTGCACGCCCGAATGACCAACTGCTCGTCGCTTTCCTCCAGCAAGCGGACGAGCTGGTGCCACCGCCGGGCGTGCGCCATCTTCAACGCGTCGAGCAAATCCTGCCGCTGAACGAAGGTAAGGAACGGAAGGAAATTCAACACCACCGTCCACAACGCCGAGGGCGCCCACCGGCCCCTCAACGATTCCAAATATCCGAACACTGTGATCCCGCCAGCAGCCTCCAACGACGTGATTCCACTCGCCTCCAAAAAGAGGAGGCATTCACCGGCCGCGCGACCATAGGCATTTCGGGTAGCCGTGGCCAAGCCGCGACGTTCCATATCGCCCGACCACGCTCCCCAGAGGGCGACGAAGTCGGCGCATTGCGGAACCGCCACGCCGCCGCCGCGGCTTCTCATCGCCAGGCTCACCCGCCCGGTCGACACATACGAGTCAAACAGTGTCGCCAACCGGCCGTAGTCGAAGCGGCGCTGAGCGCTGAACATCCCCGTTCTCGGCCTCGTCGTCATCAACGCGAACTCCGCACCCAAGCCCGGCGTGTAGAGGCCGCCCTGCTTCCGCGCCAAGAGCGCCAAGATACGAATCGACTTTCGGCACTGCCCAATCGTCGACTCCGCATAACCGGCCGCTTTCAACGCCTCGACAACGACAACACCAATGTCATCCACCATCGTTTCCATAGCAATTTCCCTTCACTGCTCATCTGGACACGATGAAGGTAACGCCAACGTAGGCACCGAACTAAGCCGAGAAAGTCAAAGCCGTTCCCAGCGAAATAGCGCCATCGGCACGGTTCCTCGGTTTAGCGTCACCCTCGGCATAATCAGAGTGAAAAACCACCTGCTCGGACGGCTAACCGCGGAGGGCCATCGCCCTGACCAAGGCGTTCAGCGGTGTCGTCGGCCTCGCGCAGCTGCGCTATGCGCTCCTCGTAGAGACGCGCGAACGTGTCACGCTCGGAGCGTGCCTGATGGTTGCCGCCCACGAGCCGACGCACGCCCACGAGCCGACGCACGGCCACGAGCTGCTGCTCGTCCTCCCGCTGCAGCGCGTCGAGGCGCGCATACAGTCTTGCGACATGGTTCTGTTCGAGCTGAATCTCTTGGTCGACCACGCGTAAGGCCCTCAAATCCGACATCTAAGCCTGTTCGGGTCTGAAAGCGGCGCCGCCAGCGAATCAACTGAGGTCGTTTTCTCGGCCCGAACATCGACATCATCGGAGATTGGTGGGACACCTGCCAAGTCATCCGCCATCCCTGCGTTCGACAGGTACCAGCTGCAAGCTGGTCCATTTGACCCGGGCCGCCCGAGGCCACGGCATGTGACCGCTCCGGCGTCTTCACCGAGGCAAGCTCCGGGCGCCGTCGCATGCGCTGGCAACGACATAGCCACGGTATCCTTACCAGGTGACTTCCCGGAAGATTCTTTACGGACTCAGCGTCCTGGCGGGCGTTGTGCTCGCCGGCGCGCTGGGCGCCGCGCCGACCTCGATTGGCTTGGTTGCGGTTGCGGCCATCGCAACCATAATGGTCGCGGTCGTTTTGCCGCTCGGCGCGCTCATCGGCTTGTGGGGCGCCCTTCTTCCGGTCTGGTCCGTGAGTAGTCTCGACCCGATGGTTTTCGATGCCGCCCGATTGGCCGTCGCAATTATGATCATGGTCAAGTCGGGGCGAGAACACGCGAATCTGTGGACGCCCGCAGTCAGGCGAGTAGCAGTTCCATTGGGCGCTTCCGCTATCGGCCTCGTCGTCTTCGGAATTGTCTCGGGTGAGTCGGGCACTGTCAATCTCGGTGTGACGATGCTGCTCGGGCTCATAGTCGGGTGGATGGTGCTTTCACGCCTGACCAATCCGTGGGCGCTAATGAACGGATATTTGGTAGGGGTCACACTGAGCGGGGTAGTGCTCATCCTCGCTGGATTTGGATACAGCACGATCACGCCGCAGACAAATGGCGGGTTCCTTAGGCTCACCGGGCTCTCACCGTCCGCGACACTGGTCACGTACCAGCTCGCCATCGGAGCGGTCGTCGCGTGGGCTAGCATTCACAAGGGCGCGCGCTCGGGTCGGTTCGTGGTTGCGCTGATGGTCTGCCTGGTTGCCATGGGCCTCAGCGGTGGGCGCGGCGGGGTTGTGGCATTGGGGCTCGCACTTCTTGTCGGCGCGCGTTGGGGTTGGGTGCGAGCGGTGCCAGCCGCGGCAATCGCCTTAGTGGGATGGATCGCGGTCACGCTGGCCGAAAATGCCGGGATTACATTCAATACGCTTCAACGATTCACTTCTTCCGGAGATGGCGGCGACCTCACCACGGGCCGGGCTCGCCTCTTTCAGGATTCCCTCGATTCCATCTTGACGCATCCAGTCCTTGGTTCGGGGCTGAGCCAATTCGAAGCCGAATACGGGCCAGCCCCTCACGTAGCCCTCCTGACATTCTTTGTCGCGGGCGGACTTCTTTGCGGCCTCCCCGTGCTGTGGGCGTTTTGGTGTATCGCCAGGCGGTGCCTGACTATCTCACCCAAGCAGTTCGGCGCGGCGGGGAAGGCGGCGCATCTGATCCTTGCCGTTTCGATCGCCTCTGCGTTTTTGGAACCCAATGGCCCTTTCGTCGGCATAGCCTGGACGACAATCCTTCTCCTCGCAGTTGGAATTACTTCGCGCGCGCTAGAGCCGCCGCGGATTACGGCGGCCTCGCGTGCATTAGGCGCTGACCTTACTGGCCTCACAAGTGGGCCAGCCGTGTTGCCGATGAGCGAGGTTTCGCGCAAAGCCGTTTAGGTCTTGCTCCACGTTTGTCGAGTGAAGTTATATTCACTCTGGCGTCGGAGAAGTGCCCGATTCCGTGACCGGGGCTGGCACGGTATTGGTTCACCGGGCGCGCAGTCGCAAATAGGCTGAACGCATGGAGAACTCATGAAGATTTCGGTGATCGGCTGTGGTTACCTGGGGGCGGTGCACGCCTCGGCGATGGCCGAACTGGGGCATGACGTGGTCGGCATCGATATTGATGCCCGCAAAATTGACCAGTTGGCCGCGGGCAAGCCGCCGTTCTACGAGCCGGGTCTGCCCGAGATCCTGACATCGGCCATGGCGTCGGGCCGGCTGCGCTTCAGCACCGACATTGCCGATGCCGCTGGCGCGCAGGTGCATTTCGTCGGGGTCGGCACTCCGCAGAAAGCGGGCAGCCACGCCGCCGACCTCAGCTACGTCGACGCGGCTGTGCAGTCGCTGCTGCCTCACCTTGCCGCTGGTGACCTGGTTGTGGGCAAGAGCACCGTGCCGGTCGGCACCGCCGCCCGCCTGGCCGGCGTGATCGAGGCATCCGGCTGCGGGGCCAGCCTGGCCTGGAACCCCGAATTTCTGAGGGAGGGGCTCGCCGTGAAAGACACCATCAGCCCCGACCGCCTCGTCTACGGGGTGCCGGCGGGCGCGGCCGGCGAACATGCCGCGGCACAGTTGAATGAGGTGTACGCCTCGGCCATGGCAGCGCAGACGCCGCTGATCGTCACCGACTACGCCACCGCGGAGCTCGTGAAGGTCGCCGCGAACGCGTTCCTGGCCACCAAGATCAGCTTCATCAACGCGATGAGTGAGATCGCCGACGTCTCCGGGGCGAACATCACCGAGCTGGCCGACGCCATCGGGTTCGACAACCGCATCGGCCGCCGTTTTCTGAACGCCGGCGTCGGGTTCGGCGGCGGCTGCCTGCCCAAGGACATCCGCGCGTTCACCGCCCGCGCCGAAGAACTCGGCCGGGGCGAGTCGGTCTCCTTCCTGAAGGAGGTCGACGCGATCAACATGCGGCAGCGCCAGCGGGTCGTCGCGATGACCCTGCAGGCCCTGGACAAGCCCGTCTACACGGCCAAAGTGGCCGTGCTCGGGCTCAGCTTCAAGCCGCACTCCGATGACGTGCGGGACTCGCCGGCCCTCGACGTGGCCGTGCAACTGCGGGGCCTCGGCGCCGACGTGATGGCCACCGACCCGCAGGGGATCGAGAACTCGCGCCTTCGGCATCCGCAGCTCACCTATTCGACCAGCATCGAGGAGACCCTGCGCGCCGCGGACGCGGTGGTGTTGGTGACCGAGTGGGCCGAGTTCAAGCAGATCGACCCGGTCTGGGCCGCTAGTCTGGTGCGCGTGCCAATAATCATCGATGGTCGAAATACACTCGACGCAGCCGCGTGGCGTGCTGCGGGCTGGACCTACCAAGGGCTCGGTCGACCGTGATGGTTGATGTGTCTCGCGGCCCGGTGATCAAGCCGAAACGTCGGGGGTGGCGGATTGCATTGATCGCCATCGCGGCAGTGATGCTGCTCGTTGCCGGGGCTGCGGGTGTCTATGCCTGGAGCCTCAGCAATACCTTCGACAGTCAGACGGTGAAGCTTCCAGATGTGTTTCCCGACGAGGCGGCTCGCCCAACGGCGGCACCTGCTGACCCGGCGAGCGGGCTGAGCACGAGCGGGCAGAACATCCTCCTGCTCGGCTCTGACACGCGAGGCACCAACGATGGGTCGATCGCAGACCTGTCCGGCCAGCGCTCGGACAGCATCATGGTGGTGCACGTGCCGGCGAACCGCAAGAACATCTACGTCATGTCGATCATGCGTGACAGCTGGCTCGAAATCCCGGGCCGTGGTGAGGCCAAGATCAACGCCGCCATGTCTTACGGCGGAGTGCCTCTTGCCGTGCAGACCATCGAGGGCCTGCTCGGTGCGCGCATCGACCATGTGGCCATAGTCGACTTCGAAGGTTTTAAGGGCATCACGGATGCCCTAGGCGGCGTCGACGTCGACAATCCGGTCGGCTTCGACTCGTCCTCGCTGCAGGGTCGCTACTTCGCCGAGGGAACCCACCGCCTGAACGGCACTGAGGCGTTGGCCTTCGTGCGGGAACGCTACGCATTCTCTGACGGTGACTTTCAGCGCGCACGCAACCAGCAAGCCTTCATCAAGGCCGTTCTCGGCCAGTCGCTGACGGCGGAAACCCTCACGAACCCCGCCAAAATCAGCGGCCTGGTCGGGGCGGTTGCCCCCTATCTCTCCGTCGACGACGGGCTGAACTCGGCCTACGTGGCCGGACTGGCAGTGGAGCTGCGCGACGTGCGCGTGGGCGACGTCACGTTCTTCACGCTGCCGACGACTGGCACCGGCACCTCACCCGACGGACAGTCGATCGTCGTGATCGACCAAGACAAGCTGAAGGAAGTGCAGCAGGGGTTCCAGACGGACACCCTCGACGCGTACCAGCCGGAGTTGCAAACGATGGATTGACGGGCCAGCGCCACGTTGCACGATGGGAGCCCGGACGCCCGTGGGACCCAAACCTTCTGCGTGCGTAGAACCAGCGCAGTGTCGCTAGAGCGTCATCGTGATGGCGGCAAAACCGGCGATTCCCGCGGCGGCGGCCGCAACGAAAAGAAACGCGTATTGAAGTCGCTTGTAGCTTCGCCCGCGTCGGAGCAGTACTTTGTGCCCCATCTGCTCGGGGCGAATCTTGGTCACATTGCAGCTTATGGCGCGCGTGATGGCGTGAAGCACGATCCGGTGTCCCCAAAACGGGGTGGGCGTGCACCGGCTGGCTTCCGCCAGATGGCGGAGAATCACGTGGTGGAGCGGCGGCCTTGTGGGCGTGTCTGGAAGACATCCGGTGGCAGGTGCCCCGAGGCGCGGTGTCCTCACAAATACGCGCCTGATCAGAAGTGCACTGCGCGGTGCGGGTGTTAGGGCAGGAGCACTGTGTTGTCGAAGCAGGTGCTGGTGGAGCTGAGGTAGATCACGGGAGGGACCGCCGTGTTCGACCCGGTCGAGATTCTCAGCCCGGGTGAATCGTCGGAGTCGCCCGCCGGAATAAGTGTCACTGTTATCGAACCGCCGGACTCCGCGCTCGGGATGTCGTTGCCCGTCGCGGCCGTGGTCCAGCCGGCCTCTTCCTTCTTCGTGACCAGCGCGTCGGCCACGGCCACGGACTCGGTTCCGTTGTTGAGCCAGACGTAGCGCATGTTCTGCCAGGCGCTCATTGCGGGCTGCGGGCTGCCGTCGGGGCCCAGGCAGCCCACCAAACTATTCATCACCCGGTCGACGTGGTCGATCAGGGAGGGGTCCATGGCGGCGATGGCCGCATCGACGGTTCGGGTGGTCGTGGTTTCCTCGGCACGTTTCGGACTGCCGCCCGGTGCCTCGGAGTCGCCGGCGCATCCGCTCACCATCAGCACGCCGGCGATCAGGGCGGCTCCAGCGAGTGCTCGGCCCCTGTAACGATTCAATCTGCGCAGCATGCCGCCCCCAAGTGTTATGGGCGCTGCCTTTCGGCGGCGCGCCTTGTCCGTGCGCAGAACACCCCCACGCGGAGTAAGCCTAGAGGCCCCGCTGCTGATCGCGTTGCTGTTTTTTGCGAGTCGGGCGACTGTTCGGAGCCGAGTAAACTTGAAGATCGGATTTCAAGGGGTGTGAACGTGGTCGACCAGGAGCTTCAGCGGGAACAGCAGTATGTCAAGAACCTGTACGCGCGTCTCGACGCGCTGCAGCGGGAGGCCGAGCAGCAGCTCGTGGCCGTGCGACGGCTCGACGTGGGCGGCAACCACCAGTCCCGCTCCGAGCGGGACACGTTCGCGCGGCTCTATGAGGATCGCATCGTGCAGCTGCGCGAGGTCGACGACCGGCTGGCGTTCGGCCGGCTCGAAGTGGCCGCCGACCCTGACGAGTCTGAGTCTGGCTCTTCGTCTTCCTCTTCGTCTTCCTCCTCTTCGTCTTCCTCTTCGTCTTCCTCCGGCTCGACGGATGCCTCCGTCTACCGCTACATCGGCCGGCTGGGACTGCGCGACGAAGACCTGCAGCCCATCCTTCTCGACTGGCGGGTGCCGCAGGCGAGCGCGTTCTACCAGGCCACCGCGGCCACGCCACTCGGAGCCCGGGCCCGCCGGCATCTGCTGTCGAAGGGCCGCGACATTGTGCGCATCGAGGACGAGATCCTCGACGCCGCCCTTCTCGAGGGTGATTCGGCAACCCTGCACCAGGGGGAGGGCGCACTGCTGGCCGCCCTCACCGCACAGCGCACCGGGCACATGAGCGATATCGTGTCGACGATCCAGGCGGAGCAGGACCGCATCATCCGTTCAGACTTGAAGGGTGTGCTCGTTGTGCAGGGCGGGCCGGGCACCGGCAAGACGGCCGTGGCCCTGCACCGTGCGGCGTACCTTTTGTATACGCATCGCGATCGGCTGAAGAATTCGGGTGTGCTCATCGTGGGGCCGTCGGAGTCCTTCCTGAACTACATCGAGGCGGTGCTGCCGTCGCTGGGTGAGACGGGGGTGGTGCTCGCATCCGTGGGCCAGCTCTACCCGGGCATCGAGGCCACCCGAGAGGATGCCCCAGCCGTCGCTGCGATCAAGGGCCAGACCTCGATGGCCCGGCTCGTGCAGCGCGCCGTGCGCTCGCGGCAGCGGGTGCCGGCTGCGGCGCAGGTGTTGGTCGTGAACGGTGACCGGCTCACCCTCAAGCCGCAGCTGATCGAGACCGCGATTCACCGGGCGCGGGCCGGCGGCAAGCCGCACAACGAGGCCCGGGTGACGTTCGTGAAGCACGCGCTGGCCGCGCTGTCCCGGGAGTGGCTCGCGCAGTTGAAGGCCCAGGGCCGGTCGATGGACGACACTGACCTGCCCATGCTGCGTGAAGACCTGCGCCTGGCCGACGACGTGCGGGTGGCGCTGAACACGGCCTGGCTGCCGCTCACGCCCGAGAAGCTGGTGCAAGACCTCTATGCGCGTCCGCAGTGGCTGGCGCAGCTCACCCCCACCTGGACACCCTCGCAGCGCGCGCTTTTGCACCGCCCGCGGGATGCCGAATTCACCATCTCGGACGTGCCGCTGCTCGACGAGGCGGCCGAGCACCTGGGCGAGTACAGCGTGGTCGACGCGGCGCAGCGGCGCGAGCAGAAGGAGCAGCGTAAGCGCGACGTGGAGAACGCCGAGCTGGCGATCTCGAACATGGAGGTGAAGGGCTTGGTGAATGCCAAGGCGCTCGCCGACAACTTCGCCGAGCTGGGCGACCGGGCCACCACGGCCGAGCGTGCCGCCCTCGACCGCACCTGGACCTACGGGCACGTGGTTGTCGACGAGGCGCAGGAACTGTCGCCGATGCAGTGGCGGCTGGTGCTGCGGCGCGGCCCGCTGCGTTCGTTCACGATCGTGGGTGACATCGCGCAGGCGGCGTCGGCCGCGGCCGCCTCGAACTGGCGCGACGCTCTCGAACCGTTGCTCTCCGGGTCGCAGGAGGAGTCGCGCTGGCGGCTGGAGGAGCTCACCGTGAACTACCGCACGCCGAGCCAGATCGCTTCGGCTGCGGAGTCGATGGCAGTGGCGCATGATCTGCCGATCACGCCGGCGCGGTCGGTGCGGGCGAGCGAGTGGCCGATTGAAACGGTTCCGGATGTTGTTTCGGCTTTTCGGCGGGAACGTTCGCTTGGCCTCGGGGGAACCGTTGCAGTGATCGTGCTGGAGGACTTGCTGGCCGAGGTTGTTGCTTCATTGGTGGCTGAGTTCGGTTCCTCTGGCGTCAGTGTCGGCGTTGGGGCTGCGGGGCTGCTCAAGGATGTGGCGGTGCTCACCCCGCAGGACTCGAAGGGGCTGGAGTTCGACGCGGTGATCGTGGTGGACCCGGCGGGGATCGTGGCCGCGTCTTCACGCGGGGCCGGGGCGCTGTACGTGGCGATGACGCGGCCGACGCAGCGGCTGTATCTCGTGTCTACCGTTCCGCTGCCCGCGGGGCTGTAGGTTCGTCGCTTGGCGGTGGTTGGGCTTCGCAGTGGTTGGGCTTCGCAGTGGTGGGGCTTCGCAGTGGTTGAGCTTCGCAGTGGTTGGGCTTGCCGAAACCCGGCGACCCGGTCTCCGAGCCCGGCCCCCGGTGGTTGAGCCTGTCGAAACCCGGCGACTCGGTCTCCGAGCCCGGCCACGGACCCCCGGCCGAACGAATTCGACGGAGATTTTGCTCAAACCCGGCCCAAAACATCCGTTTCGGCTCGAAATTGGCAAAATCTCCGTCGAATTCGTTAGAGGGCCGGGCGTATGACGGCCACAGCTACGGATACCGATGCGCGGCCGACTTCAAGGCTGCACCACGCTGACCAAATTACTTTCGATGAATAGTCAGCACCTATTGACTCTAGATTAGTACACGTTTACTNCTAGATTAGTACACGTTTACTATAGTGGTATGGCAGGAGCCCCCACTCCGCACCACCCCACCACCTCACCGCAGGCGGTGGCTTCCAACGTGCAACAGCCCCTTGTGCAGCTGCCCCTCGTGCAACAGCCCCTTGTGCAGCTGCCCCTCGTGCAACAGCCCCTTGTGCAGCTGCCCCTTGTGCAGCGACTGCAGCAGGCGCGTGATCTGGCCGCGTCCGTGCTTGATTCGGTCGCCTTCTCTCTTTTGAGTGAGGCGGAGGCGATGGCGGTGCTCGGCACGGTCGAAGACCTCGGCCGTAGGGTCGATGCGGCCAGGGTTGCATCCGCTGCCGACATTGCGGTGCGGTCTCGGCGCATCCTGGGCCACGAGTCCCTCGCGTATAAGAACGGGGCGACCAGTGGCACGGACCTGATCACCCGCCTGACCCGTGTTTCCTCGCGGGAGGCGAACCGGCGGGTGCGCCTCGGCGACAACGTCACCCTGCGTCTGGCCGGCACCAGCATGCTCCCGCCGTATTACCCGGCCGTGGCGGCTGCCCTCACCGCCGGCGACCTCGGCGTCGATGCTGCCGAGAACATCGTCACTGCCCTCGACACTGTTGCTGCCCGGGTCGCGCCGGACGATCTGGGCACCGCGGAGCGTGCCCTGGTGGCCAGTGCGACGGGTGCGATCACCGACGAAACGAGCGGGCTCCCCGGTGAGGGGTTCGCGT
>NZ_SOGK01000101.1:0-1514 GCF_004564305.1 Cryobacterium sp. TMT3-29-2 | reverse complement strand
GGACGGCAACATCGGCCTCGTCCGCGCGGTCGAAAAGTTCGACTTCACAACCGGCTACAAGTTCTCAACCTATGCCACGTGGACGATCCGCCAAGCCATCCACCGCGGCATAGCTGACAAGTCCCGCCTGATCCGGATCCCCGTCCACACCGCCGAGGAGCTCAACAAGATCAAGCGCATCCGCCGGGACCTTGCGAGTTCCCTCGGGCGGGAACCCACTGTCAAGGATCTCGTGGCTGCCACCCAGCTCCCGGCAAAGGAAGTGTCCCGGTTGCTCGACTATGACCGCGAACCCATTTCCTTGGATATGCCGATCGGTGATGGCGTGGGTGACATCTCCGAACTCATCCAAGACTGCGACCTGCCTGAGCCCGAGGAATACGCGACCCTCACCCTGCGCCGGGCCGATATCAACTTTCAACTCCGTCGGTTGTCGCCCCGGGAACAGGCAATCTTAACTGCCCGGTTCGGACTCGACGGCGACGAGCCGCACACCCTCGAGCAGGTCGCCGCCCTCCAAGGCGTCACTCGGGAACGCGTCAGACAAATTGAGAAACGCGCCCTCGCGCTCCTGCGGGTACCCCGACTCGAACATTACCTCTACGACTAACCTGGCGAGGAAGCGCAACCCCGAGGTCGGTTTCCGGTCCTGATGGGCAGCCCCGCACATCCGAGGTTGCTGCGAGTCGTCGGGGTGCTCGTTGGTTCAGGATGTCCACCAAAACTGCTGCTTCACTCATGTCGGGTTCATTGGTGACGGTCAGCAAGGTCAGACGACGGTCGATGGCCACAACCTCTAAGCGCTTGGCGCGTCGCCCCGGAAATCATCCTCGCTTCCAGCCTCCTCGTACATCCTGTCGGCACGGACACCCGGCTTCTTCTCATCGATGGACAGCCTCGACATTGGGACGCCGGGGTGCAGCTTGGCCGATATGACGCGGCCGGATTAGTGTTCCGTCCAGCATCCCAGGATGGCANGTCCAGCATCCCAGGATGGCAGTAGCTACTTGATACGAGAATGCGGTTCGGGTGACGCCATGCGGCCCGACCTTATCCGTCAATTTACTGGCGTCAACTTGTAACGTCATGTTGTCTTTGACAAAGACGACCACGCCGTCTGTGGTTTCGTAAGCAGGTAATCCCAGATTCGCGAGTCCTTCAATGGGTTGGACTGGGGCAAGGGTTTCTTGCATTGTGTCGAAGTAGCTGCGGGCGGCCGCTGCGTCCGAGGATTCCTGCACCGAGATCACGAATTCTCCATCCGTCAGATGGTATTTGCAGGTGTATTGGCGTGTGATCCAGCTGTCGACGGAGTGTGGCGGGGTGGCGAGAGCCAGCGCACGTGTGATGTTGTCGCGTGTTTCGGTGCCACAAATCATCTGTGATGCTGCGGACGGTCCTGCCCCACCGCTGCCTGCCGAGCTCGACTGCGGAATCGGGGAGGCCGATGTGCCTGGCATGGACATTCCGGGCGCCATTGTGTTTACGGCGCCGGAGGAGGTGGTGGCGCATCC
>NZ_SOGK01000007.1:0-4736 GCF_004564305.1 Cryobacterium sp. TMT3-29-2 | reverse complement strand
GGACGGCAACATCGGCCTCGTCCGCGCGGTCGAAAAGTTCGACTTCACAACCGGCTACAAGTTCTCAACCTATGCCACGTGGACGATCCGCCAAGCCATCCACCGCGGCGTAACTGACAAGTCCCGCCTGATCCGGATCCCCGTCCACACCGCCGAGGAGCTCAACAAGATCAAGCGCATCCGCCGCGACCTTGCGAGTTCCCTCGGGCGGGAACCCACTGTCAAGGATCTCGTGGCTGCCACCCAGCTCCCGGCAAAGGAAGTGTCCCGGTTGCTCGACTATGACCGCGAACCCATTTCCTTGGACATGCCGATCGGTGACGGTGTGGGTGACATCTCCGAACTCATCCAAGACTGCGACCTGCCTGAGCCCGAGGAATACGCGACCCTCACCCTACGCCGGGCCGATATCAACTTTCAGCTCCATCAGCTGCCGCCCCGGGAATTGGCCATCCTAACTGCCCGGTTCGGACTCGACGGCGACGAGCCGCACACCCTCGAACAAATTGCCGTGCTCCAAGGCGTCACTCGGGAACGCGTCAGACAACTTGAAAAACGCGCCCTCGCGCTCCTGCGGGTACCCCGACTCGAACACTACCTCTACGACTAACCCTGGCAAGGAAGCGCAACCCCGAGGTCGGTTTCCCATCCCGGGGGGAAGGGTCAAGTCCAAATGTGTGGTGTAACGCGTTTGCCGCGTGATTCTTGGATTTCTAGGCGCTGAGGGCGCCGAGTTCGGTTGCGGGTTCCTCCTTCTCGGTCGGGACGAGGGTGAGGCGTGAGCGGCTGAGGACGTCGAGGCCGAGGTAGCGGCGGCCCTCGATCCATTCGTCGTGTTGTTCGGCCAGGACCGCGCCGACGAGCCGGATCAGGGAGCCGCGGTCGGGGAAGATCCCCACGACGTCCGTGCGGCGGCGGATCTCGCGGTTGAGACGTTCCTGGGGGTTGTTGGACCAGAGCTGACGCCAGATCTCCTTCGGGAAGCCGGTGAAGGCGAGCACGTCCGCCCGGGCCGCCTCGAGGTGGGTGGCGACCGCGGGGAGCTTCTCCTCCAGTGCGTTCAGGACCCGGTCGAACTGGGCGTGGACGGCGTCCGCGTCGGGCTGGTCATAGACGCAAGTGGAGCAGGGTCTTCACCCACGGCCAGCTGGACTTCGGGGTCGCGGACATCAGGTTAGCGGCGTAGTGGGTGCGACAGCGCTGCCAAGTCGCGCCGGGCAAGGTCGCCCCGATGGCGGCCACGAGGCCGGCGTGAGCGTCGCTCGTGACGAGTTTCACGCCGGTGAGGCCGCGGGCGGTCAGGTCGCGGAAGAAGCCGAGCCAGCCGGCGCCGTCTTCGGCGCTGGTGACCTGCAAGCCCAGGATCTCGCGGTGCCCGTCCTTGTTCACGCCCGTCGCGAGGAGCGCGTGGACGTTGGCGACACGGCCGCCCTCGCGCACCTTCAGTACCAGGGCGTCGGCGGCCACGAACGTGTAAGGGCCGGCGTCGAGGGGTCGGGTGCGGAACTGCTCGACCTGTTCGTCGAGGTCCTTGGCCATGATCGACACCTGCGACTTCGAGAGGCGAGTGATGCCGAGGAACTCGACGAGTTTCTCCATCCGCCTCGTCGACACCCCGAGCAGGTAGCAGGTCGCCACGACGCTGGTCAGGGCGGCCTCGGCGCGGCGGCGGCGCTCGAGGAGCCAGTCCGGGAAGTAGGTGCCGGTGCGCAGCTTCGGGATCGCGACGTCGAGGGTGCCGGTGCGGGTGTCGAAATCCCGGTGCCGGTAGCCGTTGCGGGAGTTGACCCGGTCGGCGGAGACTTGGCCGTATTCGGCGCCGCAGACGGCTTCGGCCTCGGCGCTCATCAGCGCGTTGATGAACGTGGTCAGCATCTGCCGCATCAAGTCCGGCGAGGCTTGCTCGAGTTGTTCGGACAGGAAACGGGCAGGGTCAATAAAATGGGGTGCGGTCATCGCGTGTACTCCTTCGGAAAAGACTTGATCGGTCTTTCCAAGAATCACGCGGTGGCCGCCTCACATCGGTGCAACACGCCCATCAGGGCCGGGGGTTACACCACGCTATTGGACGCAACCCGGCGTTAACAGGTGGGAAGAAGGAATTCAATGAACGTAGCTGTGCCGGGGGTTCCTCCGCTCGAATGGGTCAACGGCCAGGCACTTGCCGAGACGCCTGCAACCGGCGTCCTCGTCGTCACCGCTGCCGCAGGCGCTGACTGGACCAACGACGCCTTCGGCGGACCCCAACAACACGCAGCGTCCTTGCTCGGATTCGTCCCATCAGGAGACTTTGCCTTCTCCGGTCGCGCTCGGGTCCTGACCGAACGAACAACTTTCGACGCTGCCGTCCTGGCGATCTGGGGCGACAGCGACCATTGGGCCAAGCTGTGTTTCGAATACTCACCTCAGGGCCAAGCCATGGTCGTGTCTGTGGTGACAAACGAGTACTCGGACGACTGCAACTCAACAGTTGTCTCCGATGACTCGGTCTACCTTCGCGTTGTTCGCTCCGGGTTGGGTTGGGCCTTCCACTCTTCCGCCGACGGTCACAATTGGGTTTTCGTGCGCGTCTTCCGCCTCGCTTACGACGGCCCCATGCGTGTGGGCTTTCTTGCGCAGGCCCCCATGGGAGACCAGTGCGTCGCCGAGTTCAAGAACATCACCTACAGCACCAATGTGCCGGCAGATTTCCGAAACGGTAGCTAATTCCGCAGGTCGCCAGACCGCACTAAAGACACCGCAGCGCAGGCGTTTTCAATCGACGAACAACGATACGTCGCTAGGTGCGCTCGTCGAGCGCCGACGTCGTCCCGGATGTCTCGAAACTTATGGGCGAATTCAAACGGTGGAAGCAACAGGGCCTAATTCCTTCCTCGAGACTAGCTCGCTGAGCAAATCGGCTGGGGTGCGGCGTTTGAGGGTTTTGCGGGGCCGCTCGTTGAGCGCTGTGGGCGTTGGGGTCGGTGCCTTTCGGAAAGTACTGTCGCAGTAGGCCGTTGGTGTTCTCGTTCGAGCCGCGCTGCCAGGGTGAGGCCGGGTCACAGAAGAAGATCGGAACCCCGGTGGCTGTGCTGATCTCCACGTGCCGGGCCAGCTCGGTTCCTTGGTCCCAGGTCAACGACCGCCGCAGAGGCTTGGGTAACAGTCCCAGGGCGTCGATGAGTCCGTCGTGGAGTTCAGTGGAGTTGTGGCCGTTGGGCAGATGCACCAAGACGACGAACCGGGTCGTGCGTTCAACCAAGGTCGCGATCGCCGATCCCGAGGCCGACCCGACGATCAGGTCTCCCTCCCAATGACCGGCTACTAGACGGTCGTTGGCCTCTTCGGGCCGTTCGCTCAGCATCACCTTGTCGCGGATTTTGCCCGCCGCGTTCAGCTGTGTGCCCCGTGGTTTCCGGGCGGATCGGCCCCGTCGCAGGTGCCGGTGCAGGCGCACTCCAACGTAACCGCGGCCGTGAACGTAGAGGCTTTGATAAATCGACTCGTGCGAGACCTGGAGCTCGGCCTGGCCGGCGAACACGACCGCGAGGTCGTCACTGATCTGCTGCGGACTCCAGTTCTTCCGCAACCGATCCTCAACGACAGCGGCAAGCTGCCGGTCGTCGAGCTTGCTCGGCTTGGGCCGGCCGGCTCTGATCACGCAGCGCTTCTGCGCGGCGTAAGGCCGGTAGCTGCGCGTTGTTGGGTGGGAATTGCGGCGCAGCTCCCGGCTGATCGTCGACGCGGAGCGCCCCAGATCCCGTGCGATCGCGCGCACGCCGGCACCTCCCAACCTCAGATCCGCGATACGCAGACGCTCCTCCTGGCCCAAGTAGCGCCCCGACGACGCCACGGCCGGAACGGGTATTCGCCCGCCGGCGGCCTTGATCCACCGGTATCCCTGTCTGCGATTCACTCCGATAGATTCACACGCGGCCGCCGCCGACATGCCCTCGCGGACCCGATCCCAGAACAAGTTCTCGCGATCCTTCAACACCACTCTCGACGCCATCAACAACACCTCACTCATACGGTGTTGCTACGACCCCTTGAAGCCGCCGATGGCTTTTGATACACAGCGTTTGAGAGACACAGCACCAACCGACGACGAGCATGAAAGCCGAACAGGGCGAACCCGCAGCGCACGCTGGAACCCTAGTCGCGCCATTGGCCGCGGCCACATCGCGTGGGGCTAAGGCGACGCGGCCGGATTAGTGTTCTGTCCAGCATCCCAGGATGGCAGTAGCTACTTGATACGAGAATGCGGTTCGGGTGACGCCATGCGGCCCGACCTTATCCGTCAATTTACTGGCGTCAACTTGTAACGTCATGTTGTCTTTGACAAAGACGACCACGCCGTCTGTGGTTTCGTAAGCAGGTAATCCGAGATTCGCGAGTCCTTCAATGGGTTGGACTGGGGCAAGGGTTTCTTGCATTGTGTCGAAGTAGCTGCGGGCGGCCGCTGCGTCCGAGGATTCCTGCACCGAGATCACGAATTCTCCATCAGTCAGATGGTATTTGCAGGTGTATTGGCGTGTGATCCAGCTGTCGACGGAGTGTGGCGGGGTGGCGAGAGCCAGCGCACGTGTGATGTTGTCGCGTGTTTCGGTGCCACAAATCATCTGTGATGCTGCGGACGGTCCTGCCTCACCGCTGCCTGCCGAGCTCGACTGCGGAATCGGGGAGGCCGATGTGCCTGGCATGGACATTCCGGGCGCCATTGTGTTTACGGCGCCGGAGGAGGTGGTGGCGCATCC
>NZ_SOGK01000104.1:0-7368 GCF_004564305.1 Cryobacterium sp. TMT3-29-2 | reverse complement strand
CTCGATCGGGCACGTCACGCCAGTGGACTTCGAGATGCAATACTCGTCACAGGCCGCAGAGATCCAACTCGCCGCTTAACCCGTGTCCACTCTCCGGGGTCAAGGCCACCACCCCGTATCCCGTACCAAACCGGATCTCTGCGCGAGATAAAGTAACTTGGGGTCTGCGGCGCATAATCGCTTCTTGGGGCGGACTTTTCTCGTTCAAGCAAAAGGTGAAAATGTCGCGACTTACAGAGCTGCTACGCGCTGCGAAGCAGCTCGACCCGCAACTCGGTGCCGATCTCGAAGCAGAGCTTAAGCCGCTCCAGAAGCGCCTTCCATTCGGTCTGAACTTCGAGCGTCACGCACCCGAGGCGGTCGAGCTAGCGGGACACACAATCCGCAGGATGAGCAAAGTCCGCATTCTTCCTCCGCGAGAATCTGCTGTCCGTGGTGATCAACGGCTCTGGCAAGTTGATGCGGTTTCAGGTGGCATTGCCGAGGTCTCGCTCTTGGGCGCGACCGAACCGGAAGTGGTGACTGTTTCTATCCACGACCTAATACTTGTCGCGGAGTTCCGTGACCGGATTTACCCTGGCCTACGCCCAGACGGCACGGTTGAACGTGGGGGTGATAAGCCTTTCCACACGGTGATCAGCGGTGAGAACTTCCACGTGCTGGAGCAATTGACCTTCACACATGAGTACGCAGTCGACGCGATCTATATCGACCCTCCCTACAACACCGGTGCGAAGGATTGGAAATATAACAACGACTACGTCGAGGGTGACGATCTCTATCGTCATTCCAAATGGTTGGCGTTCATGGAGCGTCGACTCAAACTGGCGAAACGCCTGCTAAATCCAGATGATTCAGTTCTAATTGTGACGATCGACGAAAAAGAGTACCTGCGGCTCGGGCTCTTGTTAGAGCAAACTTTCCCCGAGGCCCGGATCCAAGCGGTATCAACCCAAATCAATCCGCAAGGCACCTCTTCCGGTGCCGCTGAGTTCTCTCGAGTGAACGAGTTCATTTTTTTCGTTGTCCTGGGTGGCGCCGAGCTCACAAAATGGTCGAGGTCGATGATCGACAACGACAAGGAAGCGAGCGACGTCAGCAACGATCAGACCGTGCGATGGGCCGACTTCGCAAGGTTCGGAGCTAATGCCAGTCGCCAAAAAAGTCCCGGTGCCTTCTTCCCGATCTTCGTGGACATCAAGTCCGAGATCGTGCATAGCATCGGCGAGGCAATCGGCTGGTCCACTGATCCTGCAAGCGTCCCGGTGCCGCAAGGCACACGAGCCGTATGGCCACCGAAGCGGCCAGATGGCTCGGACGGACGATGGCGTACTGTCGCCGAGTCGTGTCGCGAGCTCGTAGAAAAGGGCTACTTGAAAGTAGGGCCCCATAACCCTCGAAGCGATCGACACTCGTTCGCGTACCTGCAAGGTGGCTCCGTCGCGCTGATTGAATCTGGCCAGATCCGTGTTGTCGGCAAAGATGCCAAGGGCGCGGTAGTTGTTGAGTACGGCGAGGGAGTGAAGCGAGCAACTCCGAAAACAATCTGGACCCTCCCCTCACATGACGCATCACGGTGGGGCGCCAACCTTTTGCAACAGATTCTCCCGGGACGAACGTTCCCGTTCCCCAAGTCCCTTTTCGCGGTTGAGGATGCCCTTCGCTTCTACGTGAAGGAAAAGCCCGATGCGGTAATCGTCGATTTCTTCGCGGGATCCGGCACAACCGCTCACGCAGTGATGCGTCTGAACAAGCAGGACAATGGGCGTCGGCAGTGCATCTCGGTAACTAATAACGAGGTCGCCGCACATGAACAGACGACTCTTCGCAAGAACGGTCTACGGCCAGGTGACCCCGAGTGGGAGCAGCACGGCATTTGCGACTACATCACAAAGCCGCGGATCAGAGCTGCGATCACTGGTTGCACGCCCCAGGGAGAGCCGATCAAGGGGGAGTACAAGTTCACCGACGAGTTCGCCATTGCGAACGGATTCGAGGAGAATGCAGCCTTTTTTGCGTTGACCTACGAATCCCGATGGATGGTCGGCAACGACCGCGCGTTCGCCGCGATCGCTCCGATGCTCTGGCTTCGTGCAGGAGCGGTAGGCGAGCGTATTGATTCGCTCAAAGGCGGGTGGGCCGTGGCCGACAGCTACGGCATCATTAAGGACCTGGATCAGGCGACAGAGTTCATCCATGCGTTGAACGAGCGGAATGGGATACGTATTGCCTACATCGTCAGCGATGATGAGGGCCGCTACCAGCAGATGAGAAAGGAACTCCCCGCGGTGGAGCCGGTGCGCCTCTATGAGGACTACCTGCGTAATTGCGAGAGCACGGGTGACCTCTGATGCGATTCACACTTAAGGACTATCAATCGGACGCCGTAGGCGACACTCTGCGAGAACTCGCCGATGCGCGTGAGATCTATCACGGCGCGCGGAAACGCGTCGGCTCGGTCGCGCTGACTGCGGCCACAGGCTCGGGCAAGACCGTCATGGCGGCAGCAGTGATCGAGTCCCTCTTCTGGGGTAGCGACGACTTCGAGGTCGTTCCAGACCCGGGCGCCGTCGTCCTCTGGTTCAGCGACGACCCTTCACTCAACCAGCAAACGCGTCACCGGTTGGAGCAGGCGTCTGACCGTCTGCGGAACCGCTTGGTGACGGTCGAACACCCATTTAGATACCCGAAGCTCCAGGCAGGTCACGTCTACTTCCTCAACACGAGCAAGCTGTCGCGAAACAGCCTCCTCGTGCGCGGGCACGACGACGCGAACACGCTCACTGGCATCGAGTCGCATCCAGACACTGTGCCGTTCACCTTCTGGGACACTCTACGCAACACGATCGACGAAGCCGGGCTCACTTTGTATATGGTGCTCGACGAGGCCCACCGCGGAATGGGTAAGAACTCTTCGGATACCCCGACGATCGTTAGGCGTCTCATCAATGGGCACAGCGGCGTCCCGCCGATGCCAATCGTTTGGGGTATCTCGGCGACCGTGCAGCGCTTCGAGGAGGCGATGAGCGCCGCGCAGGTGGAGGAGAACCGTCTGCACCTGCGAACCGTCACGGTCGATCCGGTGCGCATCCAAGAGTCGGGCTTGCTGAAAGACGACATCATCCTCGACTTCCCCGCGGAGACAGGAGACTTCAACACGGTTCTACTCCGTCGTGGAGTCCGGAAGGTGAAAGCCCTCTCCGATGCTTGGGCTGCCTACGCCCATGCTCAGGGCGATACCGAGTCGATCAAGCCCCTGATGGTCCTACAAGTGCCTAACAAACCCGCGCCCGCCGAGGTTGCCGCCGCGATAGACGTGATACGCGACGAGTGGCCCGAGCTGGAAGCAGACGCGCTTGCGCATGTGTTCGGCGACCACACTGCGCAATCGTTTGGTGCGCATAGCGTGCCGTATGTATCGCCAGAGCGAGTCCAAGACGCTACCTACATTCGTGTATTGCTTGCGAAAGACGCCATCAGCACGGGCTGGGACTGCCCTCGCGCCGAAGTCATGGTCTCATTCCGCCCTGCGAAGGATGAGACCCACATCACCCAACTGCTGGGCCGCATGATCCGCACACCCCTGGCTCGCCGCATCGAAGGCGATAACTTGTTGAACAGCGTTGAGTGCATCCTGCCGAAGTTCAACAAAGCTACGGCCAGCCTCGTGCTGGAGCGCATTATGGGCAACAACCTCGTTGGTGGCGGCGATACTGGACCTCGGGTGCTGGTCAATCCGAAGTTGATGACTCCGAACCCTGCGGTTCCCGACGAAGTCTGGTCGTTGTTCGAATCGTTGCCTGCTGAAACTCTTCCGCGAAAGCACGCAAACCCGATCAAGAGACTGACCTCTCTCGCCCATGCTCTCGCAGCGGATCGCTTCGTCGCTGAGGCCGGAAAACTTGCGCACGAGCGCTTCCACGGTGTGCTGAACGGGCTTGGGGCGCAGTACCCAAATGACTTGAACAAGGCGCGCACAGACGTGCTGACAGTCGCTGGTGCGACACTTCATGGTTCGGCTCGGCACGGCCTCCGCGCGGACGGCTCGTGGACTGAAGAGGCCGACGATCGCGCTATACAAGACGCTTACCGGCACGGCGCTCGGACGATAACCCCTGACGTCGCCCGCACCTATATTGACCACGTTTCTGCTGAGGCCGACGACGAAGACGCGCTCCGTGAGGCACACGTCCGGGTCGCCGCGCTCGCGATGCTTCCTCAGACAAGACCAGCGCTCGATGCCGAGGCGGACAAGCTAGCGAAGGAATGGCTGAACCAGTACCGTGTCGCGATCAAGTCGTTGCCGGAATCGAGGCAGAGCCTCTACGCCGAGATTACGGCAATGAGTACCGACCCTCAGCTCATCTCGATGGCACTGCCGAAGAACCGACAGGAAGAAACGAAACGTTTGGTCGGCGACGCTGAGCAGTTGCTTGAACGTCGATCGCTGCACTTGCTCGCAGATGATGAGGGTATGTTCCCTGTCGGCAAGCTCAACCCGGATGAAGTCCAGGTGATCGACGTTGAGATCGGCCACGGCGACATGCTCGCCTGGTACCGCAATCCGACCGGCGGTCGCGACTCGATGAGCATCGCGTACCAGGATCGTCATGGTGACTGGCGCACGCTGCGACCCGACTTCCTTTTCTTTGTCGACACCGATTCCGGGGTGCGAGCGAGCATCGTCGACCCGCACGGTTCTTGGTTACCTGACGCGATTTGGAAGCTTCACGGCATGGCGCGGTTTGCCGAAGTTTATGGAGCTAGGTTCCACAGGATCGAGTCGATCTCGCGGATTGACGGCGAGCTGCGTGTGCTCGACTTCACGCTGCCAGTAGTTAGAGAACAGGTGCTCGCGGAGTCCGACGCTCGGTTTGCATACGATCGCGCTGCCGTAGCGTACTAGTCGCGGGGAACACAAGGAGGCCCCGGGGCGGGGTCAGGCGAGCGTAGAAGAAGCTCTAGGCGGTCACGTTACATTGGCTACAAGCGGGAGCCCTTGGGCGCTGGGCGCGGCAAAACGTAATGGATAGTGAGCGCTATTTGGTGCTCGCCAAGAGGCGCGGTACTGCACCTCGGTGCGTGCTTGTGCTTGCGCTGTACTTGCACAGTACCGATCACAGCGGGTACACGTTTTTTCCTCGTAGATGAGGATTTCGGGAAGCGTTTCGGCTGAAGCGGGGCGTACCTGCACAAATCTAAAACTTCAGGGTTCCCCCATCAAACATCAAAACAAGGGACGGAAGGTACAGGGCTCGGACATATGCACACCAAATTCCCTTTACCTACGGGCGGGCGTGCGGGTGAATCTTGATTTGAGAGGGGCGGAGAAGGTACACAGAAACCGGACTGGTTATTGCCGTTTTCGTGCCGATTTCTGGACCGCGAACCCTGTACCGTCTCGCACTCAGTCAGAAGGCGCGGAAGGGACACGGCACAGCACAAGAGGTGCAACGGTACGCATATGAGTGAGTCAGTCGTCTCGATCTGAGCGCGCCCGTCACATCGTGCGCGAGCCTGCCGACTAGAGCTCCGATTCATGAACCTCGGTAAATCCAGCGTTTATCCAGCATTTTGAGAAGAATCCAGCGGAAACTACTGAAGCTGTACGAATATGGGGGTGAAATAAATCCCCTGCATGTTGGCGGATAGCGTTCAATATTCAAAGCGCTGGATCGTATGACTCGCAACCAGTGGGTTCCCGGTTCAAGTCCGGGGGGGTGCACCAACAGACCCCCTTCATCAGGTTTCCACCGGATGGAGGGGTTTTTTCGTCCCGACGCGGTGGTCTGGAATGTCGGTGGTCGAGCCCGCCTCGGTGGTCGAGCCCAACCGGTGGTCGAGCCCAACCGGTGGTCGAGCCCAACCGGTGGTCGAGCCTGTCGAGACCCGGCGACCCAACCTTCGAATGCTCCCGCCCGTCCGACCTGCCCCTTCGTGGCGCTCCTCACGGAAGCAGGCGCACGTTAGATGATCCGCCGCGAGCTGCAACCTGCGCCGCGGAACCGCCCCCGGCCCCCCGGGTGGGCCGTCGAGCCAACGCCACAGTCCCTAGAAGAAAACTACGAAAATACTTCTCCACAACATGACATACTCTCGACTACGTGTGCCCATTAAGGTATCCTTGGAACATGATGAACCTCGCGGAAGACCTCAGGCAGGCGGCCGAGGCTGTGGCCCTGTTGGGCTCTTCGAGTGCGGACTATGAGGCTCTGCCCGATGCCGCCTTGTTGGCTGGTCAGGGGCAGATCGCGTCGGCCCGCCGGCTGCTCGACACCCGCGCCGCGTGGATGGCGGGCACGATCGCCCGCCGGTCCCGGCCGGAGCTTGGGCACTCCGGGTTGGCGGCGCGGCAGGGGTTCCTGTCCCCGGAGGCTTTGATTCAGAAGTGGACCGGGTCCTCGAAGGGCGACGCGTACAAACTGGTCGCGGTCGGCACCATGTTGGCCGATGCGGAGGCGGCGGAGAAACTGGTCGAGGCGGCGGTCTCGTCGCCCGGTACGGATGCCGCCGTGGTCGCCGCGTTCGTCGCGAAGGTGCCGTGGCAGGCGCCGATCGCCCGGGCCGTCACGGCCGGGACCCTTTCCGTCGACGCGGCGGAGTCGATCCGCGCCGGGCTTGGCCAGATCGATGCCGCGGTGACCGCGGAGAAGCTCGCGGCGGCGCTTGAAGCCCTGTTGGTCGAGGTGTCGTCGCTGAATGCGGACCAGGTCTTCAAACGTGCGAGGCGGATGCGTGACTCGCTCGACGAGGCCGGCATCGCCGCCCGGGAGAAGCAGGCCTATGACGACCGTTACCTGCGCGTGTACCGGCTGAACAACGGCAATGTGCGCCTGAATGGGCTGTTCTCGCCCGAAGATGGCGAGTTCGTGCTCTCCACCTTCGACTCCATCACCGGCCCCCGCCGGGGCGGGGTGCGCTTCGTGGACACGGAGCGGGCCGCCTGGGCCAAGAAAATGCAGGACGACCCCCGCAGCAACGAGCAGATCGCCGCAGACTCACTCGTGCAACTGCTCAAGATCGCCGGCGAGGCCGACCCGGGCCGGATGTTCGGCGGGCGCCGTCCGTCGGTCCGGGTCATCATGACCCAGAAAGCGTTCACGAACCGTCAGCCGGACCAGCCGGGTCAGCCGAATCAGGCAGGTCAGGCAGGTCAGGCAGGTCCGGCAGGTCCGGCAGGTCAGACAGGTCCGGCAGGTCAGGCAGGTCAGGCAGTTCCGGCAGGTCCGGCAGGTCAGCCGGGTCGAGCAGGTCAGCCGGGTCGAGCAGGTCAGCCGGGTCAGCCGGGTCGAGCAGGTCAGGCGGGTCAGTCAGGGGAGGCCGGGCAGGTCAGCGACCACGGGCCGGGCGAACCGGCTACGCATGGGC
>NZ_SOGK01000061.1:0-5593 GCF_004564305.1 Cryobacterium sp. TMT3-29-2 | reverse complement strand
CGGCGCCGGCAGCGGCAGCGGCGCCGGCAGCGGCGCCGGCAGCGGCAGCGGCAGCGGCAGCGGCAGGGATTCGGCTACGGCCGGCCGTACGCCTCGAGCAGGCGCAGCCAGACCTCGCTCAGGGTGGGGTAGCTGGGCACCGCGTGCCACAGCCGGCGGATCGGCACCTCGCCGACCACGGCGATGGTCGCCGAGTGCAACAGCTCCGCGACATCCGGCCCCACGAAGGTGGCACCGATCAGAACCTCACGGTCGAGGTCCACGATGACGCGCGCCGCCCCGGTGTAGCCGTCGGCGTGCACGGATGCCCCGGCCACCCCGCCCAGGTTGTAGTCCAGCACCCGAATGCGAAACCCCGCCTTCTCGGCAGCAGCCTGGGTCAGTCCGACCGACGCGACCTCAGGGTCGGTGAAGGTGACCTGCGGTACGGCGGCATGGTCGGCCGTGGCCACGTGGGTTCCCCACGGCGCGTCGTCGACGGGCGCGTCGGCGGCCCGTGCCGCGATCACGTCGCCGGCCGCGCGGGCCTGGTACTTGCCCTGGTGGGTGAGGAGGGCCCGGTGGTTGACGTCGCCGGTGGCGTACAGCCAGGCTCCGGCCAGTTCCGGCGCGGCTCCCTGCACGAGCAGGGTGTCGTCGACCTCGAGCCAGTCACCCGGTTCGAGGCCCACCGTTTCGAGCCCGACATCTTCGGTGCGGGGCACCCGGCCGGTAGCCACGAGCACCTCGGTCGCGGTGACCCGGGTGCCGTTGGACAGGGTGAGCGTCACGTCGCCGTCGGCGTTGCGGGTTGCCTCGGTGGTCGACACCCCGGACAGCACTGTGACGCCTGCTTCCCCGAGGGCAGCGAGCACGAGTTCGCCGGCGAACGGCTCCTGACCGCCGAGCAAACCGCTTCGCACGATCATCGTGACCGCGGTGCCGAGCCCGGCGAAGGCGGTGGCCATCTCGGCCGCGACCACGCCGCCGCCGATGATCGCCAGGCTGTCCGGGATTCCGGGGGCGCTGGTGGCCTCGCGGCTCGTCCACGGCGACACGGATGCCAGACCGGCGATGTCGGGCAGCAGCGCGGCCGACCCGGTGCTGACGACCACGGCGTGCGCGGCGGTCAGCACGGTCGTGGTGCCGTCGTCGGCGGTCACGGTCACCTGCCGCACGCCGGTCAGGCGGGCGTGACCGCGCACGAGCTCGATCCCGGCCTTCTCCAGCCAGCGCACCTGGCCCTCGTCGGACCAATTGCTCGTGAAGGAGTCGCGGCGCCGCAGAACGGCCGCGACATCCAGGTCGCCGGTCACGGCCTCGGACGCCCCACCCACGCGCCGGGCGGCGGCCAGAACCGCCCCGCTGCGCAGCAGCGCCTTCGACGGCATGCACGCCCAGTAAGAGCACTCGCCGCCGACCAGCTCGGCCTCGATGATCACGGTGCGCAGGCCTGCCTGCGTCGTGCGGTCGGCGACGTTCTCTCCCACAGCGCCGGCGCCGATCACGATGACGTCGAAGCTCATCGCGCCGGGTTCGGTGGGGGTGGTGCTGGTGGCGGGCATCCGTCTCTCCTGAGGTCAGTGGCGCAGATTGGTGACACAGATCGGGCGCGCAGGTCAGTGGCGCAGGTCAGTGACACAGATCAGTGGCGTGAATCATTGGTGCGGACAGCCTAACGCCCGACGAACGTCGCCGGCCGGCGGCTGATGAAGGCCTCCATGCCGATCCGGGAATCTTCGGTCACGGCCAGGCGGGCCAGGGTCGGCTGGAGCCCGGCCTCGGCGGCCGCGGCACCCTCCCGCGCGGCGGTGCGGGCGTTGGCGAGCGTGGCCTGCACGGCGAGCGGGGCCTGGGCCGCGATGCGCTCGGCCAGTTCCAGCGCGTGCTCGAACTGGGTGCCGTCCGGCACAACCTCCTGAACGAGCCCGATGCGGTGGGCCTCGCGGGCGTCGAACATGTCGCCGGTGAGCATCCAGCGCATGGCGTTGCCCCAGCCGGCCGCGCGCGGGAAGCGGATGGTAGCGCCGCCGAACGGCAGGATACCGCGCGCCACCTCGATCTGGCCGAACCGGGTCGACTCGGCCGCCACGGAGATATCGCTGGCGAGCATCAGCTCGATGCCGAGGGTGAGGCAGGTGCCCTGCACGGCCATCACCACGGGCTTCGACACGCTCCGCCCGTCGACCTGCCACGGGTTGATGCCGCCCTCCGGCACCATGTCGAGGCCGTCGGGACCGAGCCGGGGGCCGATGTCGGCCAGGTCGAGGCCGGCGGTGAAGTGGTCGCCGACCGCGTAGACGAGGCCGACCCGCAGCTCGGGGTCGCGGTCGAGCTCACCGTAGGCCAGAGCCAGCTGCTGCAGCAGCGCCAGATCGGCGGCATTGCGCTTCTCCGGACGGTTGAACCCGATCAGCAGCACGTGCCCGCGCCTCTCGGTGATGATCCTCGACGGATCGGAAACGGAGTTCTGCTCGTTCACGGATGCCTCCCTTGGCCTCTAACGCGTCGGTCCCATGCTACGGCCGCGCCGGGCTGGCCCCCGACCAGCACTTTCGGTCAGCGGAGCTCAGCGGAGCTCAGCGGGTCAGTGCAGCTCAGCGGGTGAGCGCGCCGATGATCCGCAGGATGCTCGGCAGGTCGTCGGTAGCGGCCTCCGGCGAGGCCGGGGCGAAGCCGGCGATGGTGGCGCCGGCCAGCTCGAATTCGGCGCGCAGCGCGGTGATCAACCTGTTCAGTGTCTCCACGCTCAGCCCGAACGGGTACAGGTCGGCCAGACCGGCCAGAGCCGACGGGTCGAGCACGTCCAGATCGAGGTGCAGGTAGAAGGTGCGGGCGCCGGTAGCGCGCAAAGCGTCGACGAGCGCCTCGGGGGAGTCGAGGTCGTCGACCGGGAGGCTCACGATTCCACGTTCCCGGATCAGGGCGTCCTCCGCCGGGTCGATGGCGCGTGCGCCGCCGAGCACGACCCGCTCGAGCGGAACGCGAACCTCCGCGTCGAGCGTCAGTCCCTCGGCACCCTCGCCGATGAGGGCGCGCAGCACCATTCCGGTGAAACCGCCGGACGGGGACGTGTCGGGCGTGTGCAGGGCGGGGTGGGCGTCGAGCCAGACCACGGCCAGGTCTTCCGGATGCCGCCGCGACGCATTCTCGACGGCCGCCAGGGACACCCCGTTGTCGCCGCCGATCGTGAGCACCGGGCCGGTCCCGCCGCGCAGCGCGGTCGCGAGGCGTTCGCGCACCATCACCAGCGTGGAGAAGCGGTCGATGCCGGAGTCGAGGGCGTCACCGGCCTCGACCGGCACCGGCACCTGGTGGGTGACGGTCGAGGGAAGATCACCTCGGATCGCCTCCGCCCCGTCACTCAGGCGCATCGCGCGCGGAGAAACCGAACCCTGCCACTGCGGAACGACAACGAAGGTGGGAGCCATACTTCAGTATGCTCCCAGACCTCCCCGCGCGCGGGATTCTGGTGGGGGTCGGAGGCGATTTCTCCGGGTGCCCTACTGGTCGCGGTAGCGAATGGCGGCGCTCGTCGCATCCAGCAGCTCGGCCGCATTCAGGCGCGGGCCGTAACCGGGGGTGTCACGCTGGATGCGCCAGCCCTCGCTGAGCGCGCCGACGTTCACGGTGTCGTAGCCGAAGCTGTCGAGCAGCGCGGTCACGGTCGCGGCGGCGGGCGAGTCGTCGCTGGCGATGACCAGGGCGCGACGGTTGGGGGAACCGGCCGGCTGGCCGTGCTCCGTGAGGTCGGCGGCGTAGATGTGGTTGAACGCCTTCACGATCGTCGACTCGGGCAGGCGCTCCCGCAGCAGCTCGGCCGTGGTCGTGCTTTCATCGTCGAGCGCGGCGATGTCGCCATCGCGCTGGGGGTAGTAGTTGTTCGTATCGATCACGAGCTTGCCGGCCAGTTCCGTCGTGGGCAGGGTGTGGATCTGGTTGAGCGGAATGGTCACGACCACGAGGTCGCCGGCCACGGCGGCCTCGGCGGGGGTTGCGGCACGGGAGCGCGGGCCGAGCTCACCGATCAGGTCAGTGAGAGTGTCGGGGCCGCGCGAATTGCTCACGACCACGTCGTATCCGTTGGCCACGCCGAGTCGTGCGAGCTGGCTGCCGATGTTCCCGGCGCCGATGATTCCAAGAGTTGTCATACCCGGAACAACGAGCGGCGCCGACGGGATGTTCCCGTCGGCGCCCGATTGCGCTGGTAGCGAGAGAGCGCTACTGCGTGATGGAGCTGGTTCCGCCGGTCTTGAGCGCGGCGAGGCGGGCGTCGACCTCGGTGAGTTCGCCAAGGTCCTCGAGGCTCTCGAACTGCGCGTCCAGGCTGGACGCGGCCAGTTCGCCGGCCCCCCGGACGCGGGCCTCCTCGCGGCGGATCTTGTCTTCGAAGCGGCTGACCTCGCTGGTGGGGTCCATCAGGTCGATGCTCTTGACGGCATCCATCACCTTGGTCTGCGCCTCGGCGGTCTTCGACCGGGCGATCAGCTCGCTGCGCTTGGCGGAGAGCTGGTTCAGCTTCTCCTTCATCTTGTTGAGGCCGTCCTTGAGCTGGGCCACGACGGCCGTCTGCGAGGCGATCTGAGGCTCGGCCATTTTCGCCTCCTTCTCGGACTGCATCTGACGGCCGAGGGCCACCTTGGCGAGGTTGTCGAAACGGTCGGCGTCGGCCGCGTTGCCGGCGGCGCGCAGCTGGTCGGCCTTGCGGCTCGCGGCCAGGGCCTTGCCGCCCCACTCGGTCGCGGCCTCGACGTCTTCCCGGTAGTCGTCCTCGAGCAGGCGCAGGTTTCCGATCGTCTCGGCGATGGCGCTCTCCGCGTCCGCGATGCTGTTGGTGTAGTCACGCACCATCTGGTCGAGCATCTTCTTGGGGTCTTCGGCGGAGTCCAGAAGCGAGTTGATGTTCGCTTTCGCCAACTGGGAGATACGGCCAAAGATGGACTGTTTCGTCATTGTGCGGTGTCCTTTCGAGTTGCGAAGCATCTGATGACTCCATTGTGTCGGGTTGTGCTGGTCAAGACGTGTGGGGTGCTGGGCGAGGCCCCGACGGCTGCGACGGATGCGACAGGTCCGGTTCTCAGAACCTCCCACCCCCGCNGGGTTGTGCTGGTCAAGACGTGTGGGGTGCTGGGCGAGGCCCCGACGGCTGCGACGGATGCGACAGGTCCGGTTCTCAGAACCTCCCACCCCCGCCACGGCGCGAGCGAGAACCCGCGCCGCCGAATCCGCCGGGCATGCTGAAGCCGCCACCCCCGCCGCGCCGGCCGCCGCCGCCGCCGAACATGCCGCCACCGCCGCGACCGCCGCCGCCGCCGGAGAGGAGCGTGTTGATCAGGATGCCGCCGAGCACGGCTCCCATGACGCCATTGCCGCCGCTGCCGCCGGTTTGGTAGCCGGGGGCGTAGCCGCCCGGAACCTGGCCGGCGAACCCGTCGACGTCGTTCCGGGCGCGGGCGATGGCGGCCGCGGCCAGGGAGTTGGCCCGTTGCGAGGCGGCGAGGGCGGTGGGGTGACCCAGTGTTTCCGGACAGTCCTCCTGAATTCAGGATTGGATAGACAAATGGAACACGAGAAACACAAGCACTTCAGCCCGGAGTTTCGGGCTGCCGCGGTG
>NZ_SOGK01000092.1:0-17976 GCF_004564305.1 Cryobacterium sp. TMT3-29-2 | reverse complement strand
CTCATGGACGAACTCGCGGATCTCCGCCGCGTTGAACCCCGGGCTGATCGACATTCCCTTGCCTCCTACTGCTTGTGAAGTGACTCACAAGCAGCTTGACGCAGAGGGTATGTCGCCAGTTGGTGATAATCCTCGGCTAATCGCTGAGTGATAGTGCGTTGGGCAGGGGCGAGGGTTTCCCTTTCCCCTGCCTGATAGCGTCTACCTTGGGGTTACACAGACTGTCAGCCCTCGCCCTGGCCCTTCGAAACAGCGGATGGAGTGAACCCGACCGGCCATTCTGTGGCTAGGGACCATTTCTTCGCTTTCTCGAACTCAGCGCCCTCCCAATTCCGGGTACCGAATAGGTTTGTTTCGGTCAAGTCTGACCGCATGAAGCCAGCCCCTTCAAGGTCAGCGCCATGTAAGTCTGCCTGTCTAAGGTTCGCCCATTCCAGATTGGCGTTGACGAGAATCGAGTCAGAGAATCGCGCGTTGGCCAGGTCAGCGCTACCGAAAAAAGCACCTGTCAGATTCGCCCGGCTGAAATCTGCCCAACTCAGGTGTGCGCTGTTGAAATTGATATCCACGAGGTGAGCCTCTCGCAGGTCTACGTCGGTCGCAGTGACTTCGTCCATCATTGCGAACGCAAGGACCGCTGTGCGCAGGCGCGCACCGGGGAGATACGCCCCCGACAGAATCACGTGCGGCAACGACGCCCCGTTCGGAAACTGCATTGGCCCGATATTTGCACCGGTGAGGTCGATGGACGACCGGTAGATAGCCGGCTCCATGGCTCGGCGGGTGAGCACCGTTAATGCGGCGGCGACGTCCAACGGGGCAACGAAATCATCCAGTTCACCGCTGCTCTCGATGTGGGCGATTTCACCTGCTGCTCGTGGTGCATCTGCCCGTATAAAGGCAGCCAAGACGTCTTCCACAGTTTCACGGTCACCCTCAGAATCCCTTGCGACGCGCTCCAGCGCGTAGACACCGCCGAGCCGGATCGTGAGTTTGTCGGAACCCAGCTGACCTACCGCGGCCGTATACCTGTCCGTGTAGTTGGAGTCCTGTTGGAGCTTATTCGTCGCCGTCTCGATCATGTGCCGCTGATGCGTGTAGAAAATTCCGATGAGAGCCAATACTCCTCCACCGAGAAAGACGACGGACTGCCGAACCCCCGCGACGGCGGCAATTCTGTCCGAATTGGTCAACTCCGGCGTTCGGTCAACCCACCATTCGGGGACAAACGCGACCGCCGATAGGAACGTCCCCATACTGAGAATGATCAGAACCAATGTGACCCAAATAGGGAGATTCGTCGAAGGACGGGTCATCTTCTTCTGGGACGACCGCATTTGGGGCCTCATACCCCCATGCGCTTCTCGGCTGCCTTAATCGCGACGTTCCGTGCAGCTTCAACCTCTATCGAATTCTGTCGCATCTGCTTCGCGATTACGTCACGCTTCGCTTGGGCACCCTTCCTCTCCATGGGGAACCCGAGAAGCAACCCAGTAAAAACGATAAATGCGTAGATACCAGCGCCGATAGCGCCGATGACTATCCCCCCGAATAAGAACTCCATGCGGGAAGCCTAGCGCCACGCAACCAACACGCTTGGTGAAAAAGCCCAGACTATGCGTAATTTTCCCCCTAAAAGAGGGGTCAAGAACTTGACCAGGACCAAGGCGCGGGACGAGCACGAGCACGACGCTGCCGGCTATGCCGCCTCGCCCACGTACTGCCAACGATTCTCAGGGTTGAGCAGACCCGCACTGACCAGCTCGAGCGCAGAGCGGTGATCGGCCAGATTCGTGCTGGCCCGCGGATACCGCGGCCACACCCGTTCCCCTGGTGTGCTCGCCTCAAACAAGGGCCGGCTCGACACATGCGGGCGCCGCGGCCGGGACCGGGGCGTGGACATCATGGTGGTCAGCTCGGCTTGCCACCACGCCCACACCTCCCGCTCGATCCGATACCGCTCCGCTCGAGCAACCAGGGTTCCCAAAACGCCGAGCTGCAGGGCTGCCTGGTTCCGGAGATCTTGCTTCGACCTCGCCCAACCGTCACGGTGACCGACCAGGAGCTTGTGACCACGCAGACGACTGAGGATCGTGGCGGTGTGCCGGGCAGTAACGCCGAGGAGGAGAGCTGCAGTGTCGATGGTGACGGACGGGTGCTGGCGCAGTAGAGCGTAGAGCTTGCCGGCGAGGTGTCCCAGGCCGCGGCGGGTGAAGAGGTCGTGGCGTTGGTCGGTGAGTTGTTCCTCGAGCAGGGCGACGAGATGCGTCCGGGTGTTAAAGAGCTCAGCTGCAGAGCGACCTGGAGACGACGAGATTTCCTGCGGGGGGCGGGGGTTATTAAATGGTTGTGACCGGACTGTACTGGGACCTGTGGATAACGTGGAGGCTAGGCGCCATTCGGCTGCGTTGCCGTCGTCAGACGCACTGACCCGTTCGACGTACCCGGCCTCGGCGAGGGCGGTGAGGGCGTCGGCTGCGGTGGTGCGGCCGAGGCCCCCCATGGGGCCGAGGTCGCGGATGGCGGCGGCGACGGTGCGCTTGCCGGTCTGCAGGGTGAGGTAGGCCAGTGCTCGGAGAATGGTCTGCTGGTTCGAGGACGCTTCGGTGCGGCCCCACCGGCCGGGGCTGACCCGGAAGCGGGTGAGGAGGGCTTCGACGTCGGTCACGATGGCGTCCAGCTCCGACAGGTCCTGCGGCTCCCGCACCGCGGGCAGCGGGCGCTGGAGGGCGGCGTACTGCTGGGCTTTGTCCCACTGCCGGCTAAGCCGGGCCCGGGCCTCGGTCTTGCTGCGGGGGCGGCGGTCGCCGCGGCCGGTGTTCTTCGTCCGGAAGTGCTCCAAACCCGGGGCGGTCTTGATGGCGTGCTCGACGTCGACGAGCTGCCAGCCGGCGTTCGCTGCCGCGAGCAGGCACATGAACCCGGTCCAGCTCGGGTTGCTGCCCCCGTCGATGGTGGCCATGTGGGCGGTGCCGGCCGTGCTGAGGCGCCGGTGCGCCTGGTGACGCGCGGTGACGGGGCCCGACGGTGCGCTGTCGTCCGCGCGGAGGGACGGTTTCCGCGCCTCGAGCACCGCGGCCAGGGCGGCGAGGTCGGCGGTCGTGGTCGACGGGGTGATCAAGCTGTTCAGGTTGCCACGGAGGACCGTGGACTGGCTGCCGTCCCGGTGGGGGGACAGCGGCGGCCGCGCGGCACCGGTGACAGCGTTGAGGAGCATGCCGTGGTCCAGGCGGCGGAAGTTCGCCCGGGCAGCACTGGCCACGGGGGCGACGGCGAGTTTCGGGGCGCCGCCCTGGAGGGCGAGCCAGATGTGGCGGCCG
The DNA here is from genome assembly GCF_004564305.1 of Cryobacterium sp. TMT3-29-2. Lineage (NCBI taxonomy): Bacteria > Bacillati > Actinomycetota > Actinomycetes > Micrococcales > Microbacteriaceae > Cryobacterium > Cryobacterium sp. TMT3-29-2. Next base: position 14,656 of record NZ_SOGK01000092.1, on the reverse strand, counting down.
CCCGTCCCAGAGGACTGGCACACGACGTGCTCAATCGCGAGAGCATCCAGTGTGCGGGAGAGGACGTCGCACTCGTCGACGGCTTCCTCCATCAGCTCGGCATCGACACCGTGCTTGTCCTTACCGTCAAAGTCAAAGCAGAGAACCCGGAACAAGCCGGTCTCATCGGCCAGGTTCATCGCCCACGGCGTTGTGGGTTCAGTAGGTCCGACCCTGTGGATCAGGGGGTAACTGTTCTCGTCCACCCGCCCGTAGGCGTCGCGCTTCATCACACGGACCTGGTCGCGCGGACTCATTCGGCGCGTCAAGTCCCACGCTGTCCACCTTTTGGACGACACGCCGGAAGTATTCTGGCTCGGTTTGCCATCGCAAACGTAGCTATGAAGTACTATGAGGCCATCACCTTCCTTCGGCTGGTGGTACGGCGAAGGCCCGGTACAACCGGATCTTCACTGGATTAGCTCGAACCTCACGCCGGCAAGCTAAGAGGGTTTGAGCTACGAAACTTCTAAGGCCCGTCGCGAAAGCGGCGGGTCTTTTCGTTTATGCGACGGTGGAGATAGGCAGCTCCTCATCGTCAGCACGGTTAGATTTGGGCGCTAGATCCGGAAGTCCGACCTCGCGTGCTAGAACGGCCGAGATGTACTCCCCATAGGGCATGTCAGCTGCGTCAGCCAATTCGCGCACTCGGTCGCCAACAAGTCGAGCGGGGCGAACTTTGAACGCGTCGCGGTCGCCCTTACTCGGGCGTCCTCCACTGGGGATTTTGTTTCCGGCCATGGATTTATCTTGGCGTAAGGTTCCAGGAACCAGTTCATTCTGGGCGGTGTGTCGGGATCCAAACGCACTTCGTGGCCGTGATCCGGGGGGGGGTAGGCAGGGACGTGTAAGTCATTCGGAGTAGTCCCTCGAACATGTTTCGTCACACAGGGTCTGACCGAAGAAGGCGTAGAAGGTTTCGGGGTCGATCCAGCCGGGGGCGAGCGGGTCGTTTGCGAGTCCCGCAAGCTCCGCGTTTGTGGTTCCTGTGGCGTTCACCCGGATATCGAGGTGGCAGCCGGTGCTGGGCGCTTCGTTGCCGATGAGGGTGATCGTCTGTCCAGTGGTGACCTGGTCACCCTTGCTTACGAGTCGATCAGTTGCGTAGCTGTGAAGGTAGGAGACTGTGTAGCCCTCTGGGCTTTTGACAGAGAGCGTGAGTCGATCGGAGACCACTACCGTGCCGGGCTGGATTGCGTAGACCGGGGCCCCGCAGGCCCCTGTGAGGTCGTCGGCAGGGTGGTGGGAGCTGGCGCCGGCAACGGGCGAGACGCGGGGGCCGAAGTTGTCGCTCATGTTGAAGGGCTGTGCGAGCGGGAGGCCTATGGGGCCGTCGAAGCAGCCTGGAGCGGGATTCGCTGCGGTAGTCGTGTTGGTGCCAGTGGTGTCGCCATTGAGCGCCGCGGTGACCTGTCCGGCTCCGTCCCAGTACGTGGTGTAGAAGTACGGGTCCGCGTTGCGCTGGACGGCATGGGCCGCGAGTGTGGGGTCGATCGTTTCCCAGTTCTCGACGTTGGGGAGCCGCTGAAAGAACGTTGTGGCCGACGTGAACGGGTCAAGACGTTCCTCGGTTGTTCCCCAGCTGCTCTGCTGCTGGAAGGGACCGATGGAGTCGGCTATGGAGCCGTCTGGGTTGATGGCGTTATCGCCGTAGGTCAGCGATTGCAGGCTCGATTCGCCCATGGCCGTCATGACGCCGAGCTGCTGCGCTCGCGCGCTGAGGCCGAGCTGCTGGGCGGCGTTCATGATGCCTGCGGCGACCAGGAGCTGCGCTTGGTTGTAGCCGGCGATGGGTCCTTGAGGCACCTGTGAAACGTCAACCGTCGAGGCGGTGCCGGTGCCGGTGCCGCACACGGCCGCGGCGTTGCCGCTTTGGCTCCCGGTGAGCAGAAGAATGAAGCCGAAGAACCCAGCGACGACCAAGACCGGTACCAGCAGAAACGCGATTGCAGGAGAAGCATTTTGCGACATGCTGAGCTACCTCGCGGGGGGTGTGATTCGGTCCGCCAACCACGGGTCCGTAGGAGCTTGCCGGGTGAGGGAGACGACATACGGCCCGATATTCGTGGGGACCGTGACGAGGAGCGCGTATTCGCTCGCCCCGTCGACGGCCGATCCCGCCCCCGTGATTTCGCTCACGGGCACTTTGGCGGGATTGGTGTTGGCATAGGCAGCACCTCCCGACTGGGTTAGGTAGGGGTAGAGGCCGTTGATCCACGTCGTTTCGTCAACGTCGGGGCGAGCGAACGCGGTCATCAGCTTCTCTGCGACAGTCACCGCGGCCGCGGTGCTCGCTTCATCAGCTGGGGTGGCCGTAGCAATGTCGAGGCCATCGTCCAGGCCGTCTGTCGGTGCCGACGCGGTTGGAGCCGCGCTCGAGGTCGATGCGGCGGTGGGTGCCGGTGTGACAGCGTTCTGTGCTGAGCACGCGGAGAGCCCAGCAATGGTTACCGTGGCGGCAAGGAGGGCGGCTACGGCCCTCACAGACCCTCCGCGACGGCTGCTGCTGCTGCGAGCCAGGCCCGCTGTGTTGCTCGGTTGAGAGCGTCGTAGCGGATCTTTCCGCTGTGCAGTGCGTCGTCGTAGGGAATGGTGACAGCGCGCCGAGCGAGCCCTGTGAAGCCGTCTGCGATTGCCTGCGCTCCGTTGCCTGTTTTCTCGGACTGGGAGACAATAACAACCGCGTTGGCTGCGAGCTGCGCAGAACGCTCGTCGCGCTGCGCGAGGGCTTCAAGCAACAGGGCGCCGGCCTCGGCGTGCTCTCCGAGCGCGGTGGTGGCGATGACGAGCTGATGGGTCTGGTCGATCATCTGTTGCCAGCGCTGCGCGGATTCGTCGTTGCCGGAGTCAACGAAAACGAGACGGAAGTACTTGCTGGCAACCCGGTGCAGCGACGTGAACTCCGCTCGGGTGATCTTCTGATCCGCCGATAGGGCGATGGGGTTCGATCGGAGCACGTCGTACTTGTCTCCGGTCTGGTGGTGCACGTAGTGCGCCAGGTCTGACGACTGGGCTCCCGGTGACAACAGGCGCTCGGTCTGTGGCAGCAGGTCCTGCACGGTGGAATCGTGGCCACCTTGTTCCGTGCGCCAGCCGAGCGTCCCGCGCGTCTCGTTGTTGTCCCACGCGAGGACCCCTGATCCGCCGTAGCGGGCGAAAACGCCCGCGAGAAGCGCGGTTGTTGGAGTCTTGTTCGCCCCACCCTTGCCGTTGGCCATGGAGATAGTTCGCGGCCCTGCCCAATGCTGGCTGACCAGGTGCACGTCCGCGCGCTCGGCCATCTCTTCGGCGGAGGGGGCGACGTGGATACCGGCACGGCTCAATAGGCCACGCCAGCCTGTGGAAGCGGGTTCCTGGGGAGTCTCCTGAACGAGAAACGATGCTCGTGCAGTGCGACGTTCACTGGTAACAATGGGCTCCACCGCGACTCGACTGGGCGTCAGAGGCAGGCGGGGCGGCTGTGCGGAGGCTGGGGCAGGTTCGGTCACGGTTTGGGCGGGGGTGGTGCCGTGGTCGCTATAGACGAACTCGCCCACTGCCTCGACTTTTCCGTTTGGGTGGACGTGCAGTCTGCCTTGGCCCAGTTCGTCGTCCGTGACGAGGAGCACAGGACGCCCGTGGATGCGGGCGCGACCGGTCACTTGATTGAGGATCTGGCTACGAACATTGGCATCGTCTGTTCCGGTGACGTCGTGTTTCACGCCGTCGACGTCGAGCACGCCGGTCGAATCGGCCCGCACAGTCGCATAGACGGTGGGCTGGTCTGATTCGTGCTGAGCCATGGTCGGCCTTTCACTTCTGGGTTAGTCGGTGATGTTGTTGCTTCGACGACGGACCCATGCCTTGAAGTCATCGCGGAGGATGACCCAAACTTTGCCGATCTTGATGGCCGGCAGGGGATCGTCGCTTTCTTTGGTGATCAGGTTTCGGATCGTGATGACGGTCACGCCGAACAGTTCAGCCGCTTGCTCCGGCGAGAGTGTCGCTGGCAGGTCCGCGAACATGTCATCGAGTGCAGACACGTCAAATGCTCCAATACGCTTCATATGAGCATTCATAATGCGTAAGTATACGTATAGAACTGTACGGATATTTACAAGCTACTATAGGGGTCATAACATCGCTTCCTATCTGCAGTGTTGGTCGGGTGCGTACGACTAATTATGGCGTGGCATGTCGGGGGGAAAGGGCAGACTTGAAGCTGCGAAACGAAGGAGAACCTGTGTCGGACGCCCAACACCCCTGGCTCGCACGACCGATCGACTGCGAAGAGGCCCTCATCCCGGCCGTTGCAGAGTCCCGAAATTATCTCCGGCCCACGACACCCCAGCCCGGCGTCCCCGAACCCGATATCGGTCACAGGCTCCCGCGCCGCAACGTCAATCGCCCCGCGAACGTGTGGTGGCTTGGCGTTCACGGAGGTGCCGGTGAGAGCACTCTGTCCGTCGCGGTCCCCGGCTCACGGTCGGCCGGGCACGCCTGGCCGATCGCCACTGGTGGGTCGCGGCCGAATGTCATCCTGGTCGCTCGATCAAACGCGAACGGCCTTGAGGCTGCACAACGAGCAGCGACGGAATGGGCCTCTGGATCGCTCCCCACAGTCCGACTGCTGGGCCTCGTCATCATCGCCGACTCACGCGGCAAGCTTCCTAAGACCCTGCGCGACTTGGCGCAGGTCGTCTCGGGCGGAGTCCCGCAGGTCTGGCAAATCCCGTGGGTCGAGGCTTGGCGGCTCGGAGAGCCAGTCACCCTCGACTCTTCCCCCAAAGAAGTCCGAGCGCTGGCCACATCGGTCACCGCCCTGATCGCACCGACCACATAACCAGAAGGAACCACCATGTCATCACTGCTCATCGCGCACGAGGCGCTGTCCACCGTCGCCTCGTTCGTACAGGACATCCCCACGCCGACTGACGGCACCCCTCCTGGAGCTGAACAGTTCCAGCAGGTTATGGGCTGGGTCAAGTGGGTCGCACTGGGTGTCGCCATCATCGGCGTCATGATCATCGGCGCGAAGCTCGCCATCGAAAGTCGTCGTGGCGAGGGGGGCGCAGCACTCGGCTCTCTGGGCACGGCAATGGCCGGTGTCATCGTCATCTCCTCCGCAGCGTCACTCGTCGGTTTCTTCATCAGCTAAGACCGACCCGCCACAGGAATTAGAAGGGGACTCATGTCCGATCAGTCAGAACAAAATCCGTTCCGCAGCCGACGGTTTGTGCTTGCCCTGGTAGTGGTCGGAGTCATCGCAATCTGCGCGGTCTTCGTCCTCATCAGCAATCTCGTCGGAGGCAAGAACGACGCAGCACCAACAACGTCACCCAGCTCGTCGACCTCCGCGACGCCCGCGACGCCCGTCGACAGCGACCCGAGTGCATGCGGGTTGAAGGGTTACGAAGCTACTTCGTCGCTGAACACAGCACCCGAAACGACCTGGGTCCTCGTCGGAACCTCCGCCGCACCCACTGACCCTAAGGGAGCGGGCCCAGGCGTCACCGACTCATCTGGGTTCCGCAGCTGCTACGCGCACACCGCAACAGGTGCGCTATTCGCCGCTGCCAACTACGTTGCACTCGGCACAGACGCCACGATGTACGAGAAGCAGACTTCCCTAATAGCGCCGGGAGCCGGCCGCGAAGCGGCGAAAAAGTCACTCGCGGGAGGGAACAACAAACCGTCCGGTGTCCGCGCCCAAATCGCGGGATTCACCATCACCTCGTACGACTCCCAAAACGCAACCGTTGACCTAGTGCTCAACTTCAGTGACGGGCAGCTCGCAAGCGGACCAGTCAAGCTGCTCTGGGTGGAGGGCGATTGGAAGGTTGTTCTGCTAGATGACGGAACAATGCCAATTGCACCCGCCGGGCTCGAGAATCTAGGGGGCTACACCCCCTGGGCGGGCGCTTAATGTGCTCAATCGGCGACGCGGCTTGCCTAGTCAAATCGGGCGTCGGCGCCGTGGCCGCTGGTGCAGCTCAGGATGCGCTGAAGCAGCTCGTCGACAACGTCATAGATGGTGTTGGCAATTCCGTCGTTGCCCTGGGCTCTCTCTGGGTGGCGCTTCCCACTCCCAACCTGACGGGCGACGGCACAGCCCAAATCAATGAATCAGCCGCGGGTGCGCCCGGCTCTGAGGGCTTCACCACGATTCTCGGCTGGGTGGTGTGGATTGCCCTGGCGATCTGCATCATGTCGCTGATTGCCGCGGGCGGGTTGCTGGCGTTGAACCATCGGCGGGGTGAAGCAGGTGCCCACCTGGGGCGCGTCGGGACCATCCTCGGAGCCGTCATTCTTATCTCGGCGTCCGGTGCCATCGTTGCCGCGGTCATCCCAAGTTTTGGTGCTCCGGGAGCGGGCGATGCTGTGGGCTTCATCCAGGATTCGCTCTGGTGGTACGTCGCCGGCTTCGCTGTGCTTTCGGTCATAATCGCCGGCCTTCGAATGGCGTGGACACAGCGCATGCAGCCTGGCAAAGACCTGCTGCAAGCCTTACTCACGCTCATAGTCGTGTCGTCAGCCGGCCTGACAGCTATAGGGCTTGCCGTTGCCGCGGCTGACGGGTTCGCCGTATGGATCCTGGGCGCTGCGAACGATCTCGATTTCCGGACCAACATCACATTGATGCTCGCGGTTACCGCGCAGAGTCCGATTGGGCTTATTGGCCTTCTGATCGTCGGCACCATCACCATTCTCTGCAGCTACGTCCAGATCGCGCTCATGGTGATCCGCGGCGGCATGCTCGTTCTTCTCGCGGGCATCTTCCCCATTTCGGCGAGCTTCACGAACACAGAAACCGGGCGTGCCTGGTTCAAGAAGTGCGTGGGATGGCTCATCGCGTTCATTCTCTACAAGCCCGCGGCGGCAATCGTTTACGCGGCCGCGTTCAAACTCACATCCAGCAACATTTTTGAGGACGACGGCACCGGCTTAGTCAAGATCCTCACCGGGCTTGCGCTGATGATAATGGCGCTTGTCGCTCTCCCCGCCCTGATGCGGTTCGTGGCTCCCATGGTGTCCCAAGTCGGAGGCGGAGGCGGCGGCTCTGGAGTCGCCCTCGCCGCAGCCGCGGGCGGCGCTCTTGCCGGAGTGGCATCGGGTGCAATCAAGAAAGCCAACTCCGGCGGCGGTATGGGTGGTGGCGGTGGCAGCGACTCTTCGAGCAGTGCAACTGGCGCGAAGAAAACCGCTTCGACGACACCCGCATCCAGCGCGGCAGCTGCCTCAGGCGGTAAGGCCGCTGCAGGTGGCGGAGCTTCATCGGCTGGCGGTGCCGCAGCAGGTGGCGGAGCCGCTGCTGCTGGCGGACCAGTAGGGATTGGTTTGGTCGCCGCGCAGAAAGCGGGCGAGGCAGGACAGAAGGCCGCATCGGCGGTCAAGGGTGCAACTGAGGATGCCGCTGGTGGCGGCCCAACGGGAAGCTAAGGAAACACAGTGTCTAACTCAAATATCCGCACATACGGAAACTGGCGACAGCCAACGTCGCCGGGCCTGCTTGGCCTCGGCTCGATCAGCACGGGAGTGCTGCTCTTTGGCCTGATCGCAACGATCATGACCGTGATGGTGTCGGACTTGATGCACGCGATCGGCGTTTTCCTCGCGATGGCCGTCTTCCTATCGACGGTGGCGATCAAGGACAAGCATGGTCAGAGCGTTATCGTCCGTGCCACCAACCGATTGAACTTCATGCGCGCTCGGACGTCGGGAGCGAACGTCTATCGTTCGGGCCCGCTGGGACGCACCAAGTGGGGAACGAACCAGCTTCCCGGACTTGCCGCCCAGTCTCAGCTGAGTGAACATCTTGACTCCTATCAGCGGCCCTTCGCGCTGCTGCACGTCCCTTCCTCGGGTGACTACACGGTGGTGATTGGGACGGAACCTGACGGTGCAGCGCTCGTCGACCAGGAACAGGTCGACGGCTGGGTCGCGGACTGGGGACACTGGCTCGCGAACCTCGGGGACGAGGCAGGTATCGTCGCCGCTGCGGTGACGATCGAGACTGCACCCGATACGGGTACTCGGCTGCGCGGTGAGGTTGCGAGCAATCTCGACCCTGATGCACCCGCATTCGCTCGCGCCATGCTCAACGAGGTTGTAGCCACGTACCCGTCTGGTTCAGCGGCGGTGCGCGCATACGTTTCAGTGACGTTCAGCGCGGCGGCCCGTGCCAACGGCCGGCGTCGTGACGCTGACGAAATGGCGCGCGAGCTTGCATCGCGCCTCCCCGGGATCACACAGGGCCTTTCCGCGACGGGCGCTGGGGCCGCGAGGCCCTTGTCGGCGCAGGAGCTGTGCGAGGTGATCCGCATTGCGTACGATCCCGAAGTGGCGACGCTTATCGACGACGCGCATGCGGCCGGCGAGAGCACCGGCCTGCGGTGGCCCGATGTGGGGCCGTCCGGCCATCAGGCCAACTGGGACTCGTACCGGCACGACAGTGCCCTGTCGGTTACTTGGCAGATGACGGAAGCTCCGCGCGGCATCGTGCAGGCCAACATCTTGACGCGATTCCTCGCGCCTCATCGTGATATTGCCCGGAAGCGCGTCACGTTGTTGTACCGCCCGATCGATGCGGGCCGGGCCGCTGCGATCGTGCAGGCGGACGTGCGAGCTGCAAGCTTCAACGAGACGTCGAGCGATCGTCCTTCGGCCCGTGCGGTCGTCGGGACGCGTGCGGCCTTGGCTACGGCTCAGGAAGAAGCGTCCGGGGCTGGGCTGGTGAACTTCGGAATGCTCGCTACCGCGACGGTGATGGATGTCGACCGCCTCGCGGACGCACGCGCCGCGATGGACAACCTCTCTGCGACTGCCCGACTGCGATTGCGAGTCGTCACGGGCGGCCAGGATTCCGCGTTCGCGGCGGCATTGCCGCTCGGTCTGGTCCTACCCAAACACCTGAAACTGCCCGCCGAATTGCGGGGGAATTTCTGATGGCTAGCTGGTTCAAGAAGCTCGCTAAGTCGCCCTTGGCGATTGATCGGGCAGCGGCCAAGGCGGCAGCTGCAATCCCCGCGAAGGTGATTCCTCGGCGGCCTCCGCCTCGTGGCTGGATGGGTCGCGGCGGCGGCGAAACGATGGTGATCTCGGTCGCCCCGGAGTGGCGCGGCACAACCGTGCAAGTTTGCGGGCTGTGGCCGTATGGAGTCGGCACGGGTGCCCCGATGATCGGTGTTCCGCTGGGGCGGCACTTGATCAATCGCGGGACCGTTTGCTGCGACCCAATCTCATGGTTTCAGCGCGCGAACCTCATATCGAACCCCTCGGCGTTCGTTCTCGGCAAGCCCGGTCTGGGGAAGTCGACGATCATCCGCCGGATGGCGACCGGCCTAGCCGGCTACGGGGTGCAGCCCCTGGTGCTTGGCGATTTGAAGCCCGACTACGTGGATCTCATTCGAGAGATGAAGGGGCAGGTCATCACCCTCGGCCGCGGCCGCGGGTATCTGAACATTCTCGATCCCGGAGAAGCGGGCGAGGCTGCAGGGCTGCTCCGAGCGGCCGCTGACCTTGAACGCGCAGCGATCAAGGAAGAGGAAGCGGAGCTGACGCAGCTCCGCAACGTGGCTGTACCTGATGACGTCATCGCAGCTCAGGTCATTCGGGAGCGGAGTGCCAAGCTCGTGGGCTCGCTTCCGATTCACGCCGACAACATCACGCGCAATGAACGCCTTGCGACCCAGGTGCTTCAAGACGCCCACGGGCGTCGACTCACGATGGTGTCAGCTCTGCTGACGATCATGCGCCGCGAGCCGCCGACTGACCGTGAGGAGACAATCATTGACGCTGCGCTGAAACTCCTGGACGCAACGCACGAAGGAATTCCAGTCCTGAAAGACCTTCTCGAGTTGATCCAAGCCGCTCCCGCCGAGCTTCGTTCCGTAGCCCTCGATCGCGGTGACCTCAAGCGGTATCAGGAGATTACAGAGAACCTGGAAGCGTCACTCATCGGCCTCGTCTCCGGCGGTCGGCTGGGAGAGCTTTTCTCCCAGCAGACCACAGTCCGGATGCAGCGTGACCGCCCGGTGGTCTATGACGTGTCCAGCATTGACGACTCGGAAATGGACTTGCAGGCCGCAGTGCTACTGGCGTGCTGGTCGGCGGGTTTTGGAACGGTCAACGTGGCCACCGCTCTCGCCGACGCCGAGCTGGAACCACGGCGGCACTACTTCGTCATCCTCGACGAGCTATGGCGGGCACTCCGCGCCGGCCGTGGCATGGTCGACCGAGTCGATGCCCTGACCCGCCTGAACAGACAGCGAGGCGTCGGCATGGCCATGATTTCGCACACCATGAGCGACCTCATGTCGCTGAGCAACGAGGAAGACCGGATGAAAGCCAAGGGCTTCGTCGAGCGTTCCGGCATGGTCATTTGCGGCGGCCTACCAGCCTCCGAAATGCCCTTGCTCAACAGTGCGATCAACATGTCCGGCGCTGAGCAGGACATGCTTCAAGGCTGGCAGGATCCTCCCGCGTGGGATCCGGTGAGCGGAACAGAAGCCGACCCGCCTGGGCGCGGCAAGTTCCTCATTAAGGTCGGCGGCCGTCCTGGCATCCCCCTCTCGGTCGAACTGACGGAAGCAGAAAAGCACATCAACGACACCAACAAGCTCTGGCACGAGGTATCCCGGACGGGCGTCGTTGATCGCGAGGTGTCGGTGTGAGCCAGACGACAGATCGGCGCAAACAAAACGCCGGAGGTAGCGACGGCGTCCTTATCTGGGTATTCATCGGCGTCATCGTCGTGCTCGGCGGCGGCATGTGGGGCGCGATGGCCCTCGGGTCAAAGATCGACGCGGTGAACCCCGATCTTCCGTCAGATCCTTTCGAGGTCATCTTCGGCACCATGAAGGGCACGTACACGTGGCCGATGGCCGCGACGTGGGTCGCCGTGACCGCAGCCGTTCTCGTGCTGGCATTGGTGATCATCGTGGCCGTCATGGTCGACCGGCGCCGGTCCAAGCGCAGCCGTGTCGACAGCGCAGCCCGTTACATGGGCCGCGGCAAAGACCTCTCGGCCCTCACGACCAAAGGCGCACGCGCCACAGCGCAGCGACTCGGCGTGACCAACTGGTTGGGTATCCCTATCGGAGTCACCGTCGCCGGGCGTCAATGGCTCTACGGCTCTCCTGAGGACATGCACGTGGACATCTGGGGTCCTCGTACGGGCAAGTCGACCAGTCGCGCGATCCCAGCGATTCTGAGCGCACCTGGCGCGGTGCTCACCACGTCAAACAAGCGCGACGTACTCGACGCGACTCGGGACGTGCGATCGGCCAACGGGTCACAGGTGTGGGCGTTCGACCCGCAAGGCATTGCCCGGGAAGAGCCACGTTGGTGGTGGAACCCGCTGTCCTACGTCACGGACGATGTTCGCGCCGCGAAGATGGCCACCCACTTCTCGTCGTCGACAATGAGCGGCGGCGGCAGCGAAAACTCCTCCTACTTCAACCGGGCCGGCGAGAACCTTCTCGCCGGTTTCCTCCTCGCGGCAGCACTGGGCCAGAAGCCGATCACGCAGGTCTTCACCTGGACCACCAAACCGGGCGATCAGGAACCGGTGCGGATCCTCGAAGACCACGGCTATGTCGGCATGGCCGACGCCGTGGCCGGCGAAGTCAATGGTGAGCCGAAACGACGCGACAGCGTCTACGGCACCGCTGCCCAAATGGTCGACTGCTTGAAGATCAACGGCATTGCCCGCTGGGTGACGCCGATCGGCGGCAACGCCGAGGGCGATCGTCGGCCGCAGTTTGACCCCGACGCGTTCGTGCGAAGCCAAGACACCCTCTACAGCCTCTCCAAAGAAGGACAGGGCAGCGCCGGCCCCCTCGTGACAGCGTTGACCGCGATCACGGTCGAGGCCGCTGAGGAGCTAGCGACGACGCAGCCAGGCGGTCGCCTGGCCGTCCCCATGCTCGGTGTCCTCGATGAGGCCGCGAACGTGTGCCGGTGGCGCAACCTGCCGGATCTGTACTCGCACTACGGCTCCCGCGGGATCGTACTCATGACGATCCTGCAGTCCTGGTCACAGGGCGTCGAGGTCTGGGGCCGCGAGGGAATGCGCAAGCTCTGGTCGGCATCCAACGTGAAGGTCTACGGCGGCGGTGTCGCGGAGGCCGAATTCCTCGGTGAGCTCTCCCAGCTCATCGGTGACTTCACCCTCAGAACGGCATCCGTATCGTTCGGCAAGGGACAGCGCTCAACGTCCCTCCAAGCCCGCCGAGAGCACACCTTCGAGGTGTCGGAGCTCACGTCGCTGCCTCGCGGCCGCGCCGTGGTGTTTGCGTCCGGCGCCCCGGCCACTCTGGTGGCTACCGTCCCGTGGATGGACGGTGAGCAAGCCGATGCCGTGCGGGCCTCGATTGCCGCACACGACCCGAGCGGCCAGACACTGCCCGCGCCAGCCGAGCCGGCTCATCCATGGCTGAGTGCCAGCACAGCGATCAAGGATGAGGGGCGCACTGGTGTCTAACGGATACGACGACCTGGACGACGACCTCGACGCCGTCTCCGACGACAAGTCCGGGGAAGAAGCCCCGGCGCCCACCCTGGTTTTCGGGTCCGTCGACGAGTTCGTGCGAGACCAGCTGAGCCAGACCTACCGGCGCGTGGTGGGCCCGTCGAACCGTGCCTCGCGGCGCTGGGCAGCAGAGTGGTGGAGGTCACCCGAAGCCATCGCCCGCCTCGAGGCGCTGTGGCGTTCCTGGGAACATTTGCGGCTCGATGGGGCCACCGGGTCAAGCACTTGGTGGCGCGACCACCTGGACCACCACATGCCGATTCTGATGAGCGCTGATGGGCCATTCGCAGACTCCGAAGATCAGAACAAGCCAGGCGAGCCGTTGCCCTACACAGCTCCTCCGGCGGGCATGTTCCCCGATGTCAGGGCACTGGTTAGCGCAGCTGGGCGGGACTTCAGGAAAGTTGACGGGTAAGCGACAGGCCTCGCGCCGGCGCTCACACCCCGTGTGAGTAAGGGTCGGCCCCTGAGCGGTCCGGTGCTCAGCGCCAGGCATTCATTTCTTTGGCCACGTTGTGGCGGGCCCGCGCTAGTTGGCCCCGCACCGTCGAAACCGGCACCGCGAGTTTGGCGGCGATGACGACATAGCTGGAGGCAGAGAACTCCCGCATCAGCCACGCGCGTCGCTGATTGGCAGGCAAGGCCGCTATGGCAAGAGACAGTGCCTCGCTTTTAAGGAGTGTCTCCACGACTTCGGCAGGACAGCAGTTAATGGGCGCCGGTATGTTGGGGTCGTCGAGCGGGATCAGTGCTCAGCGCGCACGTAACCGGTCGATGCTCTTATTGCGCACGACTCGCATCAACCAATTCTTAATATGGTCGGGATCGTGCACAGAGGCCAGCTTCGTCCAGGCGGTGATGAATGACTCTTGCACCACGTCGTCAGTGGCGCGTCGCCTCATCGGGTAGCGCTGTTCTGGCGACCCGGTGTGTTATCTCGAGACATCGTGGACACTAAATCTCATCACTACGCGGACTACGGGTACCAACAGGGGCTACTCGCCAATGATCGACTTGAGGCTGTCTTTTTCGTTGTAGGTGGGGATGATCACCAAGGCTTCATGCATGGTGGTGCCTTTCTCGTAAATGATCTGACTAGCTTTCGATGTTGGAGGCAAACCCGACGAGGTCGGAGAGGTAGTGCCCGTACGCATCGTCGAAGGCTCCCCCACAGGTGATGCAAACTCTAGAAATCCGGACATATCCACTTCCTGCGGGTTGAGGTAGGCGGTGATCAGAATGTGATCGGTGGGACGGCTGAAGGCACGACCATCTTCGGCTGTCGGCACAGGGCTCACCGTGTCGGCCGGCACCTTACGACCTCCACCGGGATCGCTCAGTGGTCGCCGTTGCTTTCGGTCGTCGCTGCTTCCGTGACCGCGCGTTCCTGACTTCGCCAGGCCCCAGCTGATGAGGTAGCCGACGGTGACGAATGCGACGTACTCACAGGCGCGCTCTGCACCAAAACTCTAGCTATCGTCGCCCATGTCGACGACCGCGACCTCGGCCGCGATCAGGATGGCCGCGAAAATGATGACTCATACGGAGAATTCGCTGGGGCCAAACGAAAGCGTAAGAGGATCGTCTCGAATCGTGCGCGGCGATCTCCGCGACCCAAATGGCGATGACTTCATTTAGGTCGGCTGAGAACCTCAGTTCGCTGCCGCGCGTGGCAGAGTGAGGCAACGCCGGCGGGTGATCGGAATCATTCAACGGATCTCGCACAAGAGTGATCACGGTCATGCGCTNTCACCAGCCGGGTGGATCCGGATTTTGTCGCGATGCCAAGCGCGCGAAGTGCTGTGAAGGTGTTCCAGTGAAAACCGCCGCCGATTTCCATCACTTCGAAACTCTCGTTTCGTTGCTCTACGCAGCCGAGGAGTCCATCAAATTTGCCGACGCGAGGCTCGCGACGTACCAGCCAGCCGTAAGCCGAAACCTGAGTGATTGACATGCAGGGACTGCAGCAATAGTTCGCCGCGTCTTCGTTGGGATCAACAGGAGTCGTGTTCTTGGATGCGCCATCGGTGCTTGGATACAGCCGACTATCAAGCATTTATGCTCCTCGGATCGCTGCGGATAAACCGCTGCCGAGGGCTGGAGCAA